>NZ_JBFUCL010000104.1:0-10655 GCF_056405255.1 Agromyces sp. P1_H4
GCGTTCCTCAGTTCGTACGGCGGCAACGTGACGCTCGAGTCGATGCTGGTTACGGCGGTCGCCGACGAGCTGCCCGACGACGACGTGACGCGCCTCGTGAGGCTCGGCTGAACGGCAGCGGGTGACAGCCGGCGACCGGCTGCGCGTCAGTCGTCCGCGTCGGCGCTGCCGAGCGAGGCCAGCGCCTCGTCGATGGGATCGTCCCCCGAGACGAGCTCGAACTGGGTGCGGGATGCCGCGCCCGAGGTCAGCACGGCGGCGATCGTCGCCGCGACATCCGCACGGGGAATGGACGCCCGGGGCACCGTCGTGGCGGCACGCACACGCCCGGTGCCCGGCTCGTTCGTGAGCCCGCCGGGCCGCACGATGGTCCAGTCGAGGTCGCGCTCACGCACCGAGGCATCCGCTTCGCTCTTGGCACGCAGGTAGAGCTGGAAGACGTCGTCGGACTCGGCATCGAACTCGTCGGTGGCGATGGCCGAGACGACGACGAGCCGGGGCACCCCCGCGGCCTCGGCGGCGTCGGCGAGCAGGATCGCCGCGTCACGGTCGACGGTGAACTTGCGTTCGGCCGAGCTGCCCGGGCCGGCGCCGGCGGCGAACACCGCGGCATCCGCGTTCTTCAGGACCTGGCCGACCTCGTCGACCGACGCGTGCTCGAGGTCGAGCACCACGGCGACCGCGCCGGTGGCGTCGACGTCGTCGCGATGGTCGGGGTTGCGGATGATCGCCACGGGTTCGTGGCCGGCCTCCGCGAGCAGGCGTTCGAGGATGAGGGCGATCTTGCCGTGACCTCCGGCGATGACGACGCGCATCGCCCCAGTCAACGCGGTGAGCGCCGCTGCCGCAAGCGCTCCGGGCGGCGACACAGTGACGATCGGGCACCCCGAATTCCGGACGGATGTCACGCGCTGCGCCCTTGGCACTCTCGCGGTGCGAGTGCTAATCTGAAGCTACTTGAGCGAGATCGACTCAAGTCTTGGACACCGGCCCGAAGAGGGCCGCGACACAGGGAGGAATGCCGATCATGGCCATGTACTGGGACCCGTTCCGTGACCTCGACCGCCTCGCTGCGACCATGCTCGACTCGAGGCAGGGGCCGCGCGTGATGCCGATCGACCTGCACCGCGATGGCGACCACTACGTGCTGAACGCCGACCTGCCGGGCGTCGACCCCGGCTCGGTCGACGTCGACATCGACGGACAGCTGCTCACAATCCGCGCCGAGCGCACGCTCCGCTCCGACGAGCAGGCGCAGTGGCTCGTGCGCGAGCGTCCGAGCGGATCGTTCCTGCGCCAGCTCACCCTCGGCGACGGGCTCGACACCTCGGGCATCAGCGCCCACTACGAGAACGGCGTGCTGAGCGTCGTCATCCCGGTGAGCGAGCAGGCGAAGCCGCGCAAGGTCGAGGTGCAGTCCGTCTCCCGCGGCGAGCAGGCCGTCACGGCCGGCCGCGGCAGCGACAGCTGACGCGCGACCCGACCAACCCGGGAGTTCGCACCGCCGCCCGGCGGGGCGGGCTCCCGCCATGTGCACCGCCGTTCCCGTCGGTGGCCGGGTCTAGCGTGGTGGGCATGACGTCGCTCGCAACCGACCTCGCACGACTCGGCGCGGAATTCTGGGAGTGGCGCGACGCGACCTCGTTCCGCACGTCCGACGACATCCCGCGCGTCGAGCGCCCGGCCGGGTGGCTGCCGCGCTTCGACCGTGCCGCGATCCACGAGTTCACGCTCGCGCTCGCCGGGTTCGCCGACCGCTGGAAGGCGATCGACGCCGAGGGGCTCGGCGCGCTGCCCGTCGGCGCGCAGGTGGACCACCGGCTGCTCGGCGCCGCGTTGGCGCGCGTGCACTGGGAGCTCGAGGTGCTCCGCAACTGGCAGCGCGACGCCGTGTTCCTCACCTCGCAGGTGCTCGGTCCGTGGTTCGACCTGCTGCTGCCGCCCCCGCCGTTCGACGAGCGGCGACAGGCCGACCTCGTGCGCGTGCTCGAGGCGATCCCCGCCGCCGTCGAGCAGGCGATCACGAACCTCGAGCGCGCCGGCGTCGCGACCCTCGCCCGAGTGGCGGCGGCCGACCTCCACGAGATCGGCGCGCGGCTCGAGCGCTCCGTGGCCGAGGTCGTGCCGCTGACGGATGCCACGACCGCCGCCGCGCTGCGGGCCGCGCAGCCCGGGGCGAGCGCGGCCCTCGAGCGGTTCCGGGGCTGGCTCGCGGCATCCGCCGATCGGCTCGGGCCCGACGTGCCCGTCGGACGCGAGGCCTTCACCTGGTACCTGCGCCACGTCGCGCTCGTGACGCACGATCCCGAGGAACTGGTGCGCGCCGCGATGCAGGACGCCAACCGCAGCATCGTGGCCGAGGCGGCGACCCGCGCCCGCTTCCGCGACGTCGCCGAGCCCCCGCTCGCCGCCTCAGCCGAGGCCGAGTCGACGGCCCAGGCCGCCGCGGAGGCCGAGGTGCGCGGCTTCTACGAATCCGCGGGCCTGCTCTCCCAGCCCGAGGCGCTGCGCCGCTACCGCTTCGCGCCGACGCCGCCCTACCTCGAGCCCCTCGCGTTCCTCGGCGTGAACGACGACCTCACGAGCGTCCGTCGCGTGGCCGACGACGCCACCTCCTACGTGCCCGAGCCGTCTGCCGACCTGCCCTACTTCGACGCGGCGAACGCGCGCGATCCGCGCCTCGGCATCATCCACGAGGGCGCGCACAGCCAGCAGCTCGCGCTGTCGTGGGCCCAGCCGAACCCGCTGCGGCGGCACTTCATCGACTCCGTCGCCAACGAGGGCATCGCGCACTACAACGAGGAGCTCATGCTCACGGCGGGGCTCTTCGCCGACGCCCCGCACTCGCAGGTCATCGTGCACAACTTCATGCGGCTGCGAGCGTTGCGTGTCGTCGTCGACGTGAACCTCGCCACCGGGGCGTTCAGCCTCCCCGAGGCCGTCGACTTCTTCGTGCGCATGGTGCCGATGGACGTCGGCACCGCCACCGAGGAGACCGCCTACTACGTGGCGACGCCCGGCCTTGCGATGTCGTACCTGGTCGGCAAGCACGAGGTCATGCGGCTGGTGGCGGATGCCGCGGTCGCGGCCGCGCTCGACCGCACCGAGTTCTCGCTCCGCGAGGTGCACGACGTCGTGTGGCGCAACGGCAACGTGCCGATGTCGCTGCTGCGCTGGGAGCTGCTCGGCGACCGCGGCGACGTCGACGCGCTCGATGCCGCCGGCGCGTGGTGGGAGTCGGCGCCCGGGGGTGCGGGGGTCAGCGGGAGCTGAGGTCAGCGGGCTGAGGCAGGCGGGGCGCGTCAGAACGCCACGCCCTCCGCCGCGTCGGGGCCGTCGGCGCCGGACTCGTCGGCGTCGGTCGCGTCTGGGTCGGTCGCGTCTGTGCTGGTCGCGTCCGGGCCGGGCGCATCGGGGTCGCGCTGCGACGCGGCATCCGGATCCTCCTCGGGCTCGAACGTCGTCGGCTCGCCCGCGCCGACGCCCACGCCGTCGGGTTCGTTGGGGATCGTGCCCTCGCCGCCGAGGCCGTCGGGCTTCTTCGTGCCCTCGGGGTCGTGGTGCGCGGTTGCGTCGCTCATGGTGTCCTCCCCTGACCCCCTCACGATCACACGCCCGTCGGCGCGCCGGCGCGGGGTTGACACGCACGACAATGGACTCACCGACGAGGGAGGGCCCGCATGACCGACGGAACCGTGGTGACCGAGGCCGACCTGGCGTGGCTCCGCCGATGCGTGGACCTCGGCACCGCCGCCCGGGCCCGAGGCGACCATCCGTTCGGGTCGCTCGTCGTCACCGCCGACGGACGCACCGTCGAGGCGATGAACTCGGTCGTCACCCACGCCGACCCCACCGGGCACGCCGAGACGAACGTCGTGCGTGCCGCGGCATCCGTGCTGCCCGCCGAGGTGCTGGCGACGAGCACGCTCTACACGAGCACCGAACCCTGCGCGATGTGCGCCGGCGCGATCTACTGGAGCGGCATCGCCCGGGTCGTGTACGCCCTCGGCGAGGACGGGCTGCGCGACATCGTCGCCGAGCAGGAGGGCGTGCCAACCATGGCGCTCCCGTGCCGCGAGGTGTTCGCCCGCGGCGGCCGGCCCGTCACGGTCGCCGGCCCGGCCGACCTGCCCGAGGCCACGACCTTGCACGACGGCTTCTGGGGCTGAGGGCGCCCCTCGGACGGGAGGAGAACTGCGCCGGAGGAGGTCTCCACCCCGCATCCCGTCCTCCCGCGGCGCAGATCTCCTCCTTCGGCGTCAGTGCCGCGGGAACGGCCAGCAGTCGCCCGGAGCAGGCGACGGGTACCCCCCGAACGGGCCGAAGTGTTGCGGTTTCGATTTGCGCGGCGCGAGACTCGCGTATGTCGAGTTCACGGCGCGCACCGGTGTTCGCGAAGGTCTTGGTTGTGGCATCCGCGTTCGTACTCCTGACAGGATGCACCACGGGCGGCACCTCATCATCGACGGCCCCCGGTTCCGGCGGCCCGCCGACGCAGACAGCCGACCCCGCGAACCTCGAGACCTCCGATCCCCAGAAGGCCGAGGCCGTGATGGCGATCGTGCGCGACTACATGGAGGAAGCACACCTGAAGGCGGTCATCGTGCGTGTGTCGGTCGACGGCGAGGAGATCGTCAGGGCGGCCGAGGGCGAGTCGATGACCGGGGTGCCGGCCACGCCCGACATGCACTTCCGCAACGGCGCCGTGGCGATCTCGTACGTCGCGACGCTGATGCTGCAACTCGTCGACGAGGGGAGGATGACGCTCGACGACCCGGTGTCGAAGTACCTGCCCGACCTCCCGCATGCCGACGAGGTGACCGTGCGCCAGCTCGCGCAGATGACCTCGGGCTACCAGGACTACGTGCTGGGCAACGACGCGTTCGCCCAGATCGCCTACGGCGACGTGTTCAAGGCGTGGTCGACCGAGGACCAGCTCGCGCTCGCCGTCGACAAGCCGCTCTGGTTCGAACCGGGCACCAACTGGGCCTACGCGCACACCAACTACGTGATCCTCGGGTTGGTGCTCGAGGAGGTCACCGGGATGCCGCTCGAGGACGCCCTGCAGCAGAGGGTGCTCGACCCACTGGGCCTCGCGGACACGGTCGCCTCGCTGACCGCCGAGATCCCCGAGCCGGCGCTGCATGCCTACACCTCGGAACGTCGATCCTTCTTCGGCATCCCCGCCGGCACGTCGTTCTACGAGGACTCGACGTACTGGAACCCGTCATGGACGATCAGCCAGGGCGCCATCGAGACGAGCAGCATAGACGACCTCCTCGAGAGCGCGATCGCGATCGGCACGGGAGAGCTGCTCTCCGACGAGTCGTACGAGGCGATGACGTCGACCGACCTGCGGGGCCGGACGACCGCGATCGACGGATGCGTCAACTGCCGGCCGCTCGACGAGTTCGCGACGTACGGGCTCGGGTTGTGGATCTCGGGCGACTGGCTGCTGCAGAATCCGCTCTTCTACGGCTACGCGGCGGTCAACGCCTACCTGCCCTCGGAGAAGGTCGCGATCGCGGCCGCCGTCACCTATGACGAGGAGGCGTTCGACAGCGAGGGCGGGTATTCGAACGGCGGAGACGAGCTGTTCCGGAGGATCGGTGCCTACCTCGCGCCCGACGACGCGCCGCCGGTGCGGCCGGGGCAGTAGCGACGCCCCGAGGCGCTCCGCAACAGGCTCAGCGCCGCGCGATGGTCGAGCCGCGGATGACGAGCCGCACGGGCAGGTACTCGGTGCCCGAGCGCAGCTCGTCGTCGAGGGCGGTGAATACGCGTTGCGCCGCGGTGCGCCCGAGCTGCTGCAGGTTGGCGTCGATGCTCGTGAGCTCGGGGCGCGAGTTGGTGGCGAGCACCTCCCAGTTGTCGTAGCCGATGACGGCGACGTCGTCGGGCACGCTGCGGGCGAGGTCGCGGAGCGTGTCGAGCACGCCGCGGGCGATCTGGTCGGAGCCGCACACGATGCCGTCGACCTCGGGATGCTGCGCGAGGAGCATCGCCGCCGCGTCGCGGCCCCAGTGCTCGCTCCACGCCGAGAACATCGGCTCGCCGACCAGCTCGAGGCCGGCGTGCTGCAACCCGTCGCGCACGCCGAGCAGGCGGTCCTGCGCCGCGGCGTAGGTCGGGTCTCCGGTGATGTGCGCGATGCGCGAACGCCCGCACGAGACGAGATGCTCGACGGCCAGGCGCCCGCCGGCGCGGTTGTCGGGCGTGATCGACAGGTCGGCGGAGTCGTCGGACGGGGCGTAGGCGTACACCACCGGCACCGGCAGGTCGTGCCCGAGCGACGGCCGCGGGTCGGTCTGACGGCCGACGACGATGATCCCGTCGACCCTGCGGTTCAGCAGCGCCTTCAGGTGGTGCTGCTCGCGGATGGCGTCGCCGCGCGCGTCGCAGAGGAACACGTTGACCTGGCCGGCGCCGAACGCGTCCTCGGCGCCCATGAGGATGGGGATGACGAACCGGCCCTCGAGGTCGCTCGTGAGGAGGCCGACGGTGCCGGTGCGCCCGGCGAGCAGGCTTCGGGCGAGCTGGTTGGGCGTGAACGAGATCTGCTCGGCGGCCTCGAGCACCCGACGGCGGGTGGCTGGCGCGACCTCATCGCGGCCGTTGATGGCCTTCGACGCGGTGGCGATCGAGACGCCGGCGAGCTTGGCGACGTCGCTGAGCGTCGACGCCCGCCCGCTGCCCGGGTGTTCCCCTCGCGCCATCGCGGCCCCCTTCCGTGTCGGAAACGTTACCGGATTCTGCTCTTGACGCCTCCGGATTCCCCAGAGTAACGTGCCGAAAAGCATTTCGGAATTTTCGCAGCACCGCTGAGCCGGAGTGTCGCAGCACCGGGCTTCCCCAGCCCGCTCAACGACGAGTCAGAGGAGAGACCATGAGCAGCACCACCCGCCGGATGCGAAGAATCGCCGGCGTCCTGGCCGCCGGCGCACTGCTGGTCGGCGTGTCCGCCTGCGCGGCCGACAGCGAGCCCGCGAGCAACCTGTCGGATGCCGGCCCCGAGGGCGTCGACGACGGGTCGACGCTCACCCTCTGGACCCGCGCACCCCTCGAGAAGCAGGCCAACCTGCTCGTCGACGCCTACAACGAGAGCCACGAGAACCAGGTCGAGCTCACCGTCGTGCCGAACGACGACTACGTCGCCAAGGTCGGTGCCGCGGCGGGATCGAACGGCCTGCCAGACCTCTTCGCCGCCGACATCGTCTACGTTCCGAACTGGGTCGAGCAGGGCCTCTTCCAGGACCTCACGGCGAACATCGACGGCCTCGACTTCAAGGACGAGATCAACCCCGGCCACCTCTCGGCCGGCACGGTCGACGGCAAGGAGCACGTGCTGCCGTTCGTGCTCGACCTCTCGATGCTGTTCTGGAACAAGGAGCTCGCGACGGAAGCCGGCCTCGACGCCGAGGCGGGCCCCGCGAACCTCGAGGAGTACGCCGAGTGGGCGAAGGCCATCCAGGCGCTGAACAAGCCCGACACCTACGGCACCGCCACGGGCCTGAACTGCGGCGGATGCCTCGTCTTCACGTGGTTCCCGAGCGTCTGGGCCGACGGCGAGGAGGTCATGAACGAGGACGGCACGGAGTCGCTGCTCGCGAGCGACACCGCGAAGGAGATCTACAGCACCTGGAAGGACCTCTGGGACTCGGGCGCCGTGCTTCCCTCGTCGCAGGACGAGGCTGGTCCCACGTGGACCGCGGGCTTCACCGAGGGCAAGGTCGGGCTCATGTTCTACCCGGCGACGCTGCTCTCGTCGACCCCGTTCGAGGCCGGCGTCTCGGGCATCGTCGGCCCTGAGGGCGGCGCCTCCACGTTCGTCGGCGGCGACGGGATCGGCATCTCGAAGGACTCGAAGAAGTCGGCGCAGGCGTGGAACTTCCTCAACTGGATGATGTCGGAGGAGGCCCAGGTCGGCGTGCTCGCGAAGGACAAGGACGTCGTCTCGCGCGGCGACCTCTCGAGCAACGAGTACTCCGACGCCGACCCGCGCCTCGTCACGATCAACGAGGTGGCCGCGAACGGCGACACCCCGGTGGCGATCCACTTCCAGGAGGCGTTCAACGCGCCGAACAGCMCGTGGCTGACCCTGGTGCGCGACGCCGTTCTCGGCGACGGGGCATCCGTCGACGCCGACAACGACGAGATCACGGCGGTGCTCTCGCAATAGGACGGATGCGGGCAGCCGGCGCCGATCGCGAGGTCGGCGCCGGCCGCCCGCACCCCGGCACCACCAAGGCACCACGCAGGCACCCCGCACCACACGAAAGGCCCGAACATGACCGCCCTGGCCCCTCCCGCCGAGACGGCGTCGCCGCCCACGCGGCCCACGCGCCGCAGGCGCCGCGCGACGCACGGCGGCGCGGTCGCCGGCTGGCTCTACGCCACCCCGACCGCCCTGTTCGTCCTCCTCCTGTTCGTGMTCCCGTTGCTGCTCGTGCTGCAGATGTCGGGCTCGGACTGGCCGCTGCTCGGCGGCAACCAGGGCTGGAACATGCCCGAGAACTACGAGGACGCGGTGACGAACCGGTTCTTCACCGACTCGGTCGTGTTCACGCTGAAGTACACGATCCTCACCACCGTGATCCTGCTCGCCCTGGCGCTCGGGCTCGGCCTGCTCGTGCAGGAGTCGTCGCGGTGGAAGGGGCTGCTGCGCACCTCGTTCCTCATCCCGAGTGCGCTCGGACTGGCATCCGCGTCGCTGCTCTTCTACGTGCTCTACTCGCCGATCGCCGGGCCGTTCGCCGACCTCATGGCGGCGTGGGGCTTCACCTTCCTGGGCACCCCCGACGGCGCCCTCTGGTCGACCATCTTCCTCATCGTCTGGCGGTACGCGGGCTTCTACATGCTGCTCATGCTCGTGGGCCTGCAGGGCATCCCCGACGACGTCTACGAGGCCGCCCGCATCGACGGCGCCTCACGGTGGCAGACGTTCCGCAGCGTGACGCTGCCCCTGCTGCGGCCCACGCTCGCGCTCACGACGGTGCTCTGCGTCACGGGCTCACTGCTCGCGTTCGAGCAGTTCTACATCCTCACCAAAGGCGGGCCCGACAACTCCACGATCACGATCGTGCAGCTCATCTACAGCGTCGCGTTCCAGGGCCCGAACAACCTCGGCGTGGCCGCGGCGCTCTCGGTGATCGTGCTGCTGGCCCTCGTCGTCATCAACGTCGCGCAGATCCGCGCGTTCAGCAGGAAGGCCGAGGACTGATGAGCATCGACACCGCGCCCGACACCACCCGGGCGATCGTGACGGATGCCGCGGCGCACGGCCCGCGCAGCCGGTATCGCGTGGCGCGGAAGCACCCGCCGACCTCGTTCGCGGGCATCGCACTGCGCACCCCCTATTGGGTGGTCACCGGCGCGCTCGCCGTGCTGTTCCTCTACCCGCTGATCTGGACGACGGTGGCGTCGTTCTCGCCGCGGGCGGGCACGAACCAGGTCGACGGCTGGGGCCTCGGCAACTACGTGACGCTCGCGAACTACCAGGCGGGCATCTGGGTCTACCTCTTCAACTCGGTGTTCGTGTCGCTGCTCACCGTGGCCCTGACCCTCGTCATCTCGCTGCTCGGCGGCTACGCGTTCGCGCGGTTCTCGTTCCCGGGCAAGAACGCGCTGTTCCTCGCCACGCTCGCGATCCTGATGGTGCCGTACACGACGCTGTTGATCCCGCTCTACGTGCTGCTCAACCTGGTCGGGCTGTCGAACTCGCTCGTGGGCGTCGCGCTGGTGCTCACGATGTTCCAGCTGCCGTTCTCGATGTTCATGATGCGCATCTCGTTCGAGGCCGTGCCCCGTGAGCTCGACGAGGCGGCCATGGTCGACGGATGCTCCAGCTTCACCGTGCTCTGGCGGGTGCTGATCCCCGCCGTGAAGCCGGGCCTCATCACGGTGGCGCTCTTCGCGTTCCTCGCGGCGTGGAACGACTTCATGGCGCCGCTGATCCTCATCAACGACTCGAACAAGATGACGCTGCCGCTGGCCGTCTCGAACCTCCGCGGGCAGGTGCAGGGCGTCGTCGACTACGGCGCCACCGAGGCCGGCGTGGTCGTGCTGGCCGTGCCGTGCATCCTGCTCTTCCTGATCCTCCAACGTCACTACGTGCGCGGCTTCATGTCGGGCGCCTTCAAGGGATGACCATGACGCTCACCACCAACACCACCACCACGACCCATGCGGTGCCCGTCGCGCCGAGTGCGGGAGTACTGCGCCCGCTCGGCCTCGACGAGGTGACGATCACCGGCGGGTTCTGGGGCCGCCGRCAGGCCGTCAACGGCACCGCCACGATCGACCACATCGGCGCGTGGCTCGAGCGCGAGGGCTGGCTCGCGAACTTCGACCTCGCGGCATCCGGAGCACTTCCAGAGGGACGCCGCGGCCGCGAGTTCTCGGACTCGGAGGTCTACAAGTACCTCGAGGCGATCGCCTGGGAGATCGGCCGTCGCGACGCGGTGGGCGAGCCCGCGGACGAGCTCGAGGCGCGGTTCCGTGCGGTCGTGGCGCGGGTCGCGGCCGCGCAGGAGCCCGACGGCTACCTGAACACGCGGTTCGGGCGGCCCGGTCAGGGCGCGCGCTGGTCGGACCTCGAGTGGGGCCACGAGCTGTACTGCCTGGGACATCTCTTCCAGGCGGCCGTCGCCCGGGTG
>NZ_JBFUCL010000105.1:0-10587 GCF_056405255.1 Agromyces sp. P1_H4
CCGCACCCGCCCGCCTCGCGCGCCGGCTCGCGCCGCTCGCGGCATCCGTCGCGGTGCTGGGGCTCGCCCTGACCTTCGCCCTGGCGCCCCAGCCCGCCGCGATCACGGCCCCCTCCGCGGCATCCGACACCCTCGGCGGCGACACGCAGACGTTCGACGTCGCCGCGGACATCGCGGCGCCGACGGTCTCGCACGAGTCCTACGTCACGACGACGGGATCGCAGACGCTCATCGAGGGCGGCACGAACGTGGACTGGGCGAAGCTCGTGCTCATCGACGGGGACTGGCCGGTCACCGACGAGAACATCACGTTCATGATGCGGTGGATGCGCCAGGAGAACGGCGCCGACAACTGGTGGAACCGCAACAACCCGCTGAACAACGGGCAGGGCTCGGGCGGCGGATCCGGACTCGGCAGCTACCCGACCCTCATCGAGGCGGCGTTCTACGCGGCGCAGAACCTCCAGTCGGGCCGCTACCCCGCAGTCGACGCGGCACTCGCACGCGGCGACTCGGCGGATGCGACGGCGCAGGCCATCTGGGCGTCGGCGTGGGCCTCGAGCCACTACGGCTACGGCACCCACTGGAGCTCGCGCCCCTACGAGGTCATCGAGGCGCCGGCGTCGGCCTGGGGACGCTGAGCCGCGAGCCCGTGGGCGTCGAGGGTGCGGCCGACTAGCCGCGCTCGAGCGGTCGCCACACGACGACGGCGTTCTCGCGGCGCACCCGCGTGCCGGCGCGCAGCGACACGATGTCGCCCGCCGAACCGGCGGCGAACACGCGCCGCCCGGGACGGTTGAGCAGCTCGTCGGCGAGCATCGCCTCGAGCTCCCGTACCCGGTCGCGCAGCACCGTCACCTCGTCCTCGAGGTCGAGCACGCGGCGGATGCCCTCGAGGCTCACGCCCTCGCTCGACAGCTGGGCGATCTCACGCAACTGCGCGACGTCGCGCATCGAGTAGCGGCGGGACTTGCCGGCGGTACGGGTGGGCGACACGAGGCCTAGGCGGTCGTACTGCCGCAGCGTCTGCGGGTGCATGCCGGCCAGTTCCGCCGCGATCGAGATCACGAAGAGGGGGCTGGTCTCGTCCATGCTCACGGCCATGGCCTAGCGCTGCGCCCGTGCCTTGGCGAGCAGGTCGTCGCGCGGGTTCTCGTCGGGCAGGAGCGCCGCGAACTCCTCGAGCTTCTCCTCGGCCTCCTTCGAGAGGTGCGACGGCACGGCCACCTGCACGACGGCGAGGAGGTCGCCCGTGCCCTTCGAGGTCTGCACGCCGCGGCCCTTGACGCGCAGCACCCGTCCGCTGGGCGTGCCGGGCGCGACCCGGAGCTTCACGGGCTCGCCCCCGAGCGTCGGCACCTGGATGGTGGCGCCGAGCGTTGCCTCGGTGAACGTCACGGGCACGTTGACGCGCAGGTTGAGGCCGTCGCGCTCGAACACGGGGTGCTTGCGCACGTGCACGGTGAGGATCAGGTCGCCGGGCTCCCCGCCGTCGGGCGAGGGGTGCCCCTTGCCGCGCAGCTTGATCTTCTGGCCGTCGGCCACGCCAGCCGGGATGCGCACCGTGATGGGCTTGCCGTCGGAGGTCTCGAGCGTGATCTGCTCGCCCTTGGTGGCCGTGATGAAGTCGAGCGTCGTCGACGCGGTGACGTCACGACCGCGCGACGGACCGCCGAAGCCGCGGTAGCCGCCGCTCGGCTGCCCGAACCGGCCGCCGCCGAAGAGGCCGCCGAGCAGGTCGTCGTAGTCGCCACCGCCCTGCTGGAACGTGTACTGCTGCCGGCCGCCGCCCTGGCCGCCGAACATCGTGCCGAACACGTCCTCGAAGCCGCCGGCGCCACCGCCACCGCCGGGCGCGGTGAACCGCGCGCCCGAGCCCATCGCCCGGATCGCGTCGTACTCCTTGCGCTGCTCGGGGTCGGAGAGCACCGAGTGCGCCTCGCTGATCTCCTTGAACCGCGCCTCGGACGCGGCGTCGCCCGGGTTCGAGTCGGGGTGGTACTTGCGTGCGAGCTTGCGGTAGGCCTTCTTGAGCTCCGCCTCGCTCACGTCCTTGGAGACGCCGAGCACCTTGTAGAAGTCCTTGTCGAACCAATCCTGATTGGCCACCGGCACCTCCCTTCCCTGAAGTCTGTCTGAAATCCGTGACGGCCGGTCCGCGACATCCGATGAGCGGATGCCGCGGGCCGGCCGAACTGCCTTACAGCGGCGTCTTCACGACCACCTTCGCGGCGCGCAGCAGCGTGCCGCCCAGCGTGTAGCCGGTCTCGACGACGTCGGCGACCGTGTCGACCTCGACCTCGTCGGACGGCTGCTGGAAGATCGCCTCGTGGCGCTGCGGGTCGAACGGCTCGCCCACCTCGCCGAACGGGGTGAGCCCGAGCTTCTCGACGGCGCCGCGCAGCTTCGCCGCGATCGTCGCGAACGGGGCGTCGCCCTCGAGGTCGCCGTGCTTCTCGGCCCGGTCGAGGTCGTCGAGCACCGGCAGCAGCACCGCGACGGCCGCGCCGACCGCGCGCTCGCGCTCGATCTCGCGATTCGCCTCGGTGCGCTTGCGGTAGTTCGCGTACTCGGCGGTGACCCGCTTGAGGTCGGCGAGGTGCTCGTCGGTCGGCTCCTGCACCTCGGCCTGGGCCGCGTTCAGGATGTCGTCGACGGTGAGCACGTCGTCGTCGTCGGCCGGCGCGGATGCCGCGGCAGCGTCTGCTGCGGCATCCGTCGCCTCACCGGCGGCCGGCTCACCCGCGTCGGGCTGACCGGCGTCGGGCGCGGGCTGACGAACCTGACCCGTCTCGGGGTCGATCCGCCGCTTGTCGCGGATGACCGGCTCTTCGTGGTTCTGGTTCTCGTCGGACATGATTACTTCTTCTCGTCCTCGTCGTCGATGACCTCGGCGTCGACCACGTCCTCGTCGGAGGACTGGTCGCCGGCGGCGCCGGACGCGTTCGCGTCCTCACCGGGGTTGCCCGCGGCATCCGCCGACTGCTGCTGCGACTGAGCGTAGATCGCCTCGCCGAGCTTGCCCTGCGACTGCGACAGCTTCTCGAACGCGGCCTTCACCGCGTCGTCGTCGTCGCCCGCGAGGGCCGACTTCAGGCCGTCGACGTCGCCCTGCACCTCGGACTTGACGTCGGCGGGGAGCTTGTCGTCGTTGTCCTTGATGAGCTTCTCGATCGAGTAGACGAGCTGCTCGGCCTGGTTGCGGGTCTCGGCCGACTCACGGCGCTTCTTGTCCTCCGCCGCGTGCTCCTCGGCGTCGCGCACCATGCGCTCCACGTCCTCCTTGGGGAGGGCCGAGCCGCCCGAGATGGTCATCGACTGCTCCTTGCCGGTGCCCTTGTCACGGGCCGACACGTGCACGATGCCGTTGGCGTCGATGTCGAAGGTGACCTCGATCTGCGGGATGCCGCGAGGCGCCGGCGCGATGCCGGTGAGCTCGAACGTGCCCAGCGGCTTGTTGTCGCGGGTGAACTCGCGCTCGCCCTGGAAGACCTGGATCGCGACCGACGGCTGGTTGTCGTCGGCGGTCGTGAAGGTCTCGCTGCGCTTGGTCGGGATGGCCGTGTTGCGCTCGATGAGCTTGGTCATGATGCCGCCCTTGGTCTCGATGCCGAGGCTCAGGGGGGTGACGTCGATGAGCAGCACGTCCTTGCGCTCGCCCTTGAGGACGCCCGCCTGCAGGGCGGCGCCCACGGCGACGACCTCGTCGGGGTTCACGCCCTTGTTGGGCTCCTTGCCGGTCTCCTGCTTCACGAGCTCGGAGACGGCGGGCATGCGGGTCGAGCCGCCGACGAGCACGACGTGCGCGATGTCGGCCAGCTTGATGCCGGCCTCGCGGATGACGTCCTCGAAGGGCTTCTTCGTGCGGTCGAGCAGGTCGCTCGTCATGTTCTCGAACTGCGCGCGGGTGAGCGTCTCGTCGAGGTTCGCGGGGCCGTTCTCGGTGAGCGAGAGGTAGGGCAGCTGGATGCTGGTGCTCATCGAGGAGCTCAGCTCCTTCTTCGCCTGCTCGGCGGCCTCCTTGAGGCGCTGGAGGGCGATCTTGTCCTTCGAGACGTCGACGCCCGTCGAGTCCTTGAAGCGCTTGATCAGCCACTCGACGATGCGCTGGTCCCAGTCGTCGCCGCCGAGGCGGTTGTCGCCGGCGGTCGCACGCACCTGGATGGTGGAGAAGTCGTCGTCCTTGCCCACCTCGAGGAGGGAGACGTCGAAGGTGCCGCCACCGAGGTCGAAGACGAGGATGAGCTCGTCCTCCTTGCCCTTGTCGAGGCCGTACGCGAGGGCCGCGGCCGTGGGCTCGTTGATGATGCGCAGCACGTTGAGGCCCGCGATCTCGCCGGCTTCCTTGGTGGCCTGGCGCTCGGCGTCGTTGAAGTAGGCCGGCACGGTGATGACCGCGTCGGTGACGGTGTCGCCGAGGTACTGCTCGGCGTCGCGCTTCAGCTTCTGGAGGATGCGCGCCGAGATCTCCTGCGGCGTGTACTTCTTGCCGTCGATCTCCTGGGTCCAGTCGGTGCCCATGTGGCGCTTGACCGACGCGATGGTGCGGTCGACGTTGGTGACGGCCTGGCGCTTCGCGGTCTCGCCGACGAGCACCTCGCCATCCTTGGTGAAGGCGACCACCGACGGGGTGGTGCGGAAGCCCTCGGCGTTCGCGATGACGGTGGGCTCGCCACCTTCGAGGACGCTGACGACCGAGTTGGTGGTGCCGAGGTCGATGCCTACTGCTCGTGACATGTGTGTTTCTCCTTCTGCCGGGAGCAGGCGCGAGCGGATGCCGCGTGCGCTCCGTGGCGGGTCGGCCCGGCCGTCCTGGCCCGCGACCGAAGTCCGTATCGCCGGAACTTGAGTCCCGACGACTCAAGTGTTCCAGCGGCGATTCGACGTGTCAAGTCGACGCCGCAAAACTTGAGTACACAAGACTCAACTCTCAGCGGCTTGCCAGCATTCCGCCCCGGCGGATACCCGAGCCACATGCCGAACGCATCGGGGACCGCCCTGATGGACACGGGTCGCGGCGAACCGTAGGCTCCGGTCCATGATCCGACGCCCTGCCATCGGTGGCTCGCTCGTTGCCGTGCTCGCCATCATGCTCCTTGCCGGATGCGCACAGACGGGTGACGTCGGCGAGACCCCGTCGCCGTCGCGGACGACGGCACCGTCCTCGACGYCGGAGCCGTCACCGGTCCCGTCTCCCGACGCCGCGCCCGCCGCGACCTGCGACACCCTCCTCACGGACGAGGCCTACCAGAAGCTCGCGGACGACGGCCTCGCCCCGACGGGGGTCGGCGTCGGGTACGCGCTCGTCGAGCGGATGACCGAGGCAGGAGCGCTCGCGTGCGCGTGGGGAAAGCCGCAGACCGACATCGCGCTCACCGTCGTGCAGCTGCCGCTCGGTTCGGCGGACGAGGCGGCGTGGCGGTCGACGCTCGCGGAACTGGGCTACGTCGAGAGCGGCCAGCCGGTCGCCGGCTCCTTCACCGGTCCTGTCGATCCCGCAAGCGGCATCAGCTCGGTCGCCGTGCTCGCGGGCGGAACGCTCACGTTCGTCAGCGCGCCGACGTACGCGACGATGCTCGCCCCGCCCGCGTAGCCCGAAGCGGATACGTCCGCGGCTGTCGCCGTTCGACCCGTGGAGCGGCAGCCGAACGCGACTGCCAGACTGGACACGACCACGCTGCCCAGGGAGGACACGCCATGCCGGAACCCATCGAGGTCGGACTCGTCTCGTACACGCTCTCCGCCGAGGCCTACTCGCGCATCGGCGCGGACTTCGACACGGAGGCGGTGGACGACGCGATCCTCGCCCGGCTGAACGAGCTCGTGCCCACCGGCGTCGTGGTGCACCGCAACGGCAAGGCCTTCGCCGACCCCGACGTCGCCGCCATCGCGCGCGAGCTCGACTGGCAGCGCCTGCTCGGGCAGATCGACATCGACCAGATCCTCGCCGAGCACGGCCGCTGAGCCACCCGGCAGGCCATCGCCGCCGCGGTCTGCCGCTGCGGCTGCGCTCAGCCGCCCACCGTCTCCTCCAGGAGGCGCGCCATCCCCCGCGGCACACGATCCAGTGGGAGCACCTCGACGACGTCCGCGGCGAACCAGGCCTTGCGCCCGGCCGCAGTCCCGGCGAATCGATGGAGCTGCCCCTCGATCGGGCGCTCCCGCTGCGCGGGTTGGCGCTGGAACACCCGGAATCGCGCGAGATCGCGATGGACGGCGAGCACCTCCTCGATGACGGCGGGGCCCGCGGCGCGAATGAGCTCGTCCTCGAGGTCGAGCGAACAGGCGAAGAAGCCCTGGGCCTCGAGATCGCCCGACGACGCGGCATCCGGCCGGCCCGCCGACGCCAGCATGCGCCCGACCGTCGCGGCCTCGCCGATGTCGTACAACCCGAGGAGCCGGGGTGGCATCGGCCGCCCGTCGAGCTCGGCGAGGTGGTGGCGCAGGTTGGTGACTCCGTGCATCGCGATCACCACGGCGCCGGCGGCCGTCAGGTCGAGGCCCAGCCGCCTCGCGAGGGCGAGCAGTGCACGACGATCGCTCTCCCCTTCCACGAGGACCACCGTCGACGCCTCAGCCCCGTCCATGGCGGGACCGCGTACCCCGGTATCGAGACCGCCGCGCGGTTCACGAGTCATCCGAGCATGGTCCCCTCCGCCGCCGCGGAGGGCTTCGGGTCGGGCAGGCGCCGCATGCGGAACGCGTTCAGCACGCCGAGCAGACCCGCGAGGATCGGCACGAGCAGCGCCACTTGCAGGGAGATGATGCGGGAATCCGCGTTGATCGCGAGGATCTCCTCCTGCACCTCGGGCGTCTGGTCGACGAGCAGTTCCGCGAGCCCGGTGTTGGTCATGATCTCGGCATCCTCCTCGAGCACCGAGGAGACCTGCTGCTGCTCCTGCGTCGAGAGCACGGTGCTCGCGTCGGCGCTCGCCGTGAACGTGAAGGCGAGCGTGGCGAGCATGATCGCGCCGGCGAAGGCGAGTCCGAACGAGAGGCCGAACGAGCCGGCCGCCGAGTTGACGCCGGCCGCCTCGCTCACGCGCTCGTCGGAGATCGGCGAGAGCGTGTAGTTGTTCAGCTGCGAAACGAGCAGGCCGAGACCGCAGCCCGAGATGATGAGCGGGATCGTGAGGTACCAGCCCGAGTCGGCGATGGGCACGAGCGGCACGAGGATCGCCAGGCCCGCCACGACGAGCACGAAGCCCCACAGGATGATGTTCGACGGACGCTGCTTGAGTCCACGCCCGGCGAGCAGCGCGACCGCGAACATGCTCAGCGAGAGCGGTGCGATGGAGAGTCCCGCCTGGAGCGCGTTGTACTCGAACACCATCTGCAGGTAGATCGGGAGCACGATCATCGTGCCGCCGAGCGTGATCTGCTGCAGCAGCTGACCGCTGGCCCCGGCGCGGAACATCTTCGACTCGAAGAGCGCGGGATCGAGGAGCGTGGGCTTGCCGCGGCGCTTGCGGCTGCGCAGCCAGAAGACGAGCAGCCCGAGGGCGAGCACGCCGATGCCGATGATGAGCCCGACGTAGCCGCCGCCCTCCTGCCAGACGAGGATGCCGGTCACGACGCCGCCCATGCCGACGATGGACAGCAGGGCGCCGACGAGGTCGATCGACCGATCGCCGTGGTACGGCACATCCTTCACCAGCCCGATGCCGGCCAGGACGACGGCGATGATGACGGCCTCGAGCGCGAAGCCGACGCGCCACGAGAGGAACGTCGTGATGAACCCGCCGAGCAGCGGCCCCACGGCGGCAGCGATGGCAGCGGATGCCCCGACGAGCGCGTACACCCGCTTCTGCTGGGCGCCCTCGAAGTTGCCGTGGATGAGCGACTGCATGGCCGGGAGCAGCAGCGAGGCGCCGATCCCGCCGATGATCGCCCAGAAGATGATGATCGCCGTGAGGTCCTGGGCGAACACCATCGCGATCGCGCCGATCGCATAGCCGAGCAGTCCGAGCACGTAGGCGAGCTTGCGGCCGATGAGATCGCCGGTCTTGCCGCCGATCAGGATGAATGCCGCCGAGACCAGCGCCTCGAGGGCGATCGCGCCCTGCACGCCGCTCACCGTGGTGTCGAGGTCGTGCACCACGGCCGAGATCGACACGTTCATCAACGACGTGTCGACCACCAGCACGAACATCGCCATCGCGAGGAGGATGGCAAGTCGTCCGTTGAACGGCGCCGTGGCGCCCTGCCCTGCGCTCATGGCTCACCCAACCACACTCGCGGTCGCCGCCGATAGAGGCGCGGGGGAGAAGCTCTGGACAGGCCCGCCGCGCGGGGCGTATGCTCACGTCTTGGCCGCAGTCGCGGCATCCGCAGCACCGAGGCGAAGGGAGAGTCCGATGAACGTCATTGTCGTCGCGCGCATCGCAGACACCCTTTCCTGTGAGGCCTCCCGCCCGTAGCCGCAAGGCCGGCACGTCGGTGGCCTCCGCAACCTCGGAGACACCGTGACCTTCCTCTCGTCGCTCGACGACACCACCTCGAGCACCCGTTCCGCCACGCCGTTCGGCGCGGCATCCGACTCCCTCGCATTCCAGGCCGCCGAGCCAGGCGAGGGACAGCGCTGGTCCACCTGGCCGGCGACCATCCCCACCGAGCGCGGCCCCGAGCCGCGCCCCGACTGGCTCGTGACCTCGGCCGCGGCGATCGACACCGAGCTCGGCGTCGTGAAGACCGGCAAGGAGGCGAACCTCGAGCTCATCGAGCGCGCGATCCCGGATGCCCCGGCCGACGTGCCGGGCAACCGGGTGCTGCTCGCCGCGAAGCGGTATCGCACGAGCGAGCACTCCGACTTCCACCGGTCGGCGATCTACACCGAGGGCCGTGGCCTGCGTCGCACCCGCGACGTGCGCGCGGTCGCCAAGGGCACCTCGTTCGGTCGCGCCGTCGCCCGCGTGCAGTGGGCCTACGCGGAGTTCGACGCGCTGACACGGCTGACCGAGCTCGGGGCATCCGTGCCGTACCCGGTTCAGGTGCACGACACCGAGGTGCTCATGGAGTTCATCGGCGACGGCCGGGTCGCCGCGCCGCGACTCGCACAGGTGCGGGCGGATGCCGCGGAGCTCCGCGAGCTCTTCCACCAGGTGGTCGACTTCATGCGGCTCCTCGCCCGGGCCGGGCTCGCGCACGGCGACCTCTCGCCGTACAACCTGCTCGTGCACCACGGCCGCGTCGTCGCGATCGACCTGCCGCAGGTCGTCGACCTCGTCTCGAACCCGCAGGGCTTCGACCTGTTGCACCGCGACTGCGTCAACGTGTGCGACTGGTTCACCAGGCAGCGGCTCGAGTGCGACGCCGAGGAGCTGTTCGGCGAGCTCGTCGGCGAGGTGGGGTTCTAGGCGCGGGCGGCCGTCGGCCCCGGGTCCGCCGCGGCCGCCGCCTCCCGGAGCGACTGGGCCAGGTCGCGCCGCGAGCGGGCGCCGAGCTTGCGCAGTGCCTTCGACATATGGCTCTCGACGGTGCGCATCGAGAGGAACAGCTCGGTTGCGATCTCCTTGTTGGTCATGCCGGCCGCGGCGAGCTCCACGACCTCGCGCTCGCGCTCGGAGAGCTCCACCCCGAGGGAGCGCCGCCCGCCCCGCCACCGGGACGGGATGGCGATCCCGTGCTCGCGCATCTCCCGCGAGACCCGTGAGAAGTCCCGACGGGCACCGAGCTCGCCGAAGATCGCGAGCGCCGATGCGAGCGGGGCCGACCCGCGGTCGTCACCACGCGAGAGGCGGAACGTGCCGAGGCGCTCGGCGATCCTCGCCTCCGCCAAGCGCGCTCCGGCGTGCTGCACGATCGACAGTGCCTCGTCGAGCATCCGCTCGGCCTCGGCGTCGTCGCTTCCCTCCTCGCTCCCTTCGGCCGCGATCGCCCGGCAGACGAGGAGGGAGGCCTGGGCCGACGGGGCATCCGCCCCCGAGATCCCGGCAGCCAACTCGTCGAGCAGCGGCCCGACGCCGGCCACCTCGCCGAGTGCCGCCGCTGCCTCGACGATGCACTGCACCGGCTCTCCCGCCCACGCCCACAGCCCCTTCGCCCGAATGAGGTCGAGCGCCAGGGTCGCCTGCTCGTGGGCCGCCGCGGGATCGTCCACCACCAGCAGCAACTGCGCCAGCGTCGTCCGTGCGGCGACCAGCGGCCACACCACGCCGACCTCCTCGGCGTCGCGGATGACGCCGCGAAGCGCCCGAGCCGCCTCGACGGCACTGCCGGTGGAGGCGAGAAGTGCCGCCTGCAGCAGCCGCGCGTCGACCACGGCGCCCCCGAACTCGGTCGGCTCCTCGATGAACGCGTCCACGCGCTCGGCGATCGTGGCCCAACGTCCGGCGAAGAAGTCGGTCGCGAGCGACACCAGGTCGATCACGCCGGCCACTCTCACGTAGTCGGCGCGGGCCGCGACCTGCTTCGCCTCCGCGATCAGCGCGTCGGCGCGGTGGACGTGTCCGACGTGCAGCGCACCCTGCGCCCAGTTGAGGCAGGCGCGGGTGTGCTCGCGCGGATTCGATGCGAGCGCCACGCCGTTCCGGACCTCGTCGATCGTGCGCCAGGCGCCGGGGTCGCCCTGCTCCAGCAGCAGGGAGA
>NZ_JBFUCL010000106.1:0-10530 GCF_056405255.1 Agromyces sp. P1_H4
GTCGCTGTGTGGGCGCCCGGGCTCGTGAGCACGGATGCCGCGGCAGCATGACCCGCGAGGCACGCCGCCGCGGCATCCGCCCCCTGCAGCGTCGCGGCGAGGAAGCCGGCGGCGAACGCGTCGCCGGCGCCCGTCAGGTCGCGGATGCCCGCCACCGGCGCCACGTCGACCCGCTCGGCGAGCTCGCCGGCGACGATCACGTCGGTCGGCAGYGGCCCGTGCTTGACCACGACCACGGGTGCGACGGATGCCGCGACCGCGCCGCCGCCCGCCAGGCCGAGCAGCGCGGCCTCGTCCTCGTTCGCGAAGCACACGTCGGGGCACATCGCGCGGATCAGGCCGATCGCCGACCCGACGCCGAGCGCCGACAGCAACCCGGTCGACGACGCGTCCACCGAGACCCGGGCTCCCGCCGAGCGGGCGACACCCGCGAGGCGGACGCACTCGCCGCGCATGGGCTCCAGCTCGAGCCCGTAGGCCGGCACGTGCAGCCAGGCCACCCCGTCGAGCCACCGGTCGTCGACGTGCGCCAAGGCGGCGGAGGCGCCGCGGTCGGGGAACATGGAGCGCTCACCGTCAGGGTCGACGAGGAGCACGACCGTGCCCGTGCGCCCCTCGCGCTGCACGCGCACGTCGACCCCGGCCGCGGCCAGTTCGGCCACGAGCACTTCGCCCGCGGCATCCGACCCCACCCGGCCGATGAAGCGCGCCGGCACGAGCCGTGCGGCGAGGGCGGCGACGTTCGCGGCGCTCCCGCCCCGGGCGCGGAACACCCGTGCCGCCGTATCGGTCGCGGCGCGCACCGGCTCCGAGGCCCACACGACGACGTCCTCGACGAGGTCGCCGACCACGGCGAGCACGCCGGCCGATGCCGCGGGCTGGCGCTCACCCGGCGACGGCACGCGCGATCTCCGCCCCGAGCGCGACGTTGCCGCGGTACACCTCGAGATTGACCTCGAGGCTCCGCCCGCCCGTTGCCCGCTGCACGTGGTCGAGCAGGAACGGCGTGGTGTCGTGCCCGGTGATGCCGGCGTCGGATGCCGCGGCCAGGGCCTCGGCGAGCACCCGGTCGTGGAAGGCGGGGTCGAGCTGCAGCTCCTCGTCGACCGGGTTCGCCACCAGCACCGCCGAGGAGAGGCCGAGCTCGTCGCGCGCGTGCGCCAGCGTCGCGGCATCGGCTGCGCTCTCGATGCGGTAGTCGAGTGCGAAGCCCGAGTCGGCGACGTAGAAGCCCGGGAACCGATTCGTGCGGTAGCCGACGACCGGCACGTTGAGCGTCTCGAGGCGCTCGAGGGTCGCGCCGATGTCGAGGATCGACTTGACGCCCGCGCTCACGAGCGTGATCGGCGTCGTCGCCAGCGTGCCCAGGTCGGCCGACTCGTCGAAGCTCTCACTCGCCCCGCGATGCACGCCGCCGAGCCCTCCGGTCGACATGACGCGGATGCCGGTGCGGTGCGCGAGCCACGCCGTCGCAGCCACGGTCGTGCCGCCGTCGAGGCCCTTCGCCCGGGCGATGGGCAGGTCGCGCACGCTCACCTTCACCACGTCGCCCGAGGTGCAGAGCCGCTCGATCTCGGCGGGGGACAGTCCGACGACCGCGATGCCGTCGATCACGCCGATCGTGGCGGGCACCACCCCCGCGTCGCGCACCTGTCGCTCGGCCGCCAGCCCGACCTCGAGGTTGCGCGGGGCGGGGAGGCCGTGGCTCAGGATCGTCGACTCGAGCGCCAGCACGGGAGCACCCGCGGCGATGGCGGCGCCCACCTCATCGGACACGCGGATCGCCGGCGTCAGGGTCTGCATGTCGTCATCGTAGGGGCGCGCTGCGACCGTGCAACAGGCCGCCGCGGCATCCGCTCGCCGATGTCGGCGGCCGCCGCTACGGTGGACTACCGTGCCAGCACCTGTCATCGTCGCCCAGGACCTCGTGAAGCGCTACGGCGAGTTCGCCGCGGTCGACGGCATCTCGTTCGAGGTGGCGCCCGGCGAGTCGTTCGGGCTGCTCGGGCCCAACGGCGCCGGCAAGTCGACCACGATGCGCATGGTCGGCGCGGTCTCCACGCGCACGTCGGGCGGCCTGGCGATCCTCGGGCTCGACCCCGACACGCACGGGCCCGAGATCCGCTCGCAACTGGGCGTCGTGCCGCAGGCCGACAACCTCGACGCCGAGCTGCGCGTGCGCGAGAACCTGCTGGTCTACGGCCGCTACTTCGGCATGCCGGGCCGCCTCGTCGCGAAGCGCGCCGACGAGCTGCTCGCGTTCGCGCAGCTGGAGGACAAGGGCAAGGCCAAGGTCGACTCGCTCTCGGGCGGCATGAAGCGGCGGCTGACCATCGCGCGGGCGCTCATCAACGATCCACGGGTGCTGCTGCTCGACGAACCCACCACCGGTCTCGACCCGCAGGCCAGGCACATCCTCTGGGACCGCCTGTTCCGGCTGAAGGAGCAGGGCACCACGCTCCTCCTCACCACCCATTACATGGACGAGGCCGAGCAGCTCTGCGACCGGCTCGTCGTGGTCGACAAGGGCGCCATCATGGCCGAGGGCACCCCGGCCGACCTCATCCGCCGCTACTCCTCCCGCGAGGTGCTCGAGGTGCGGTTCGGCAGCGACCGCAACAGCGAGGTGGCCGAGCGCCTCGCCGGCATCGGTGACCGCATGGAGGTGCTGCCCGACCGCATCCTCGTCTACAGCGACAACGGCGAGGCCGAGCTGGTGCGCATCACCGACGCCGGCTTCCGCCCCATCACGAGCCTCGTGCGCCGCTCGAGCCTCGAAGACGTCTTCCTCCGCCTGACCGGACGGAGCCTCATCGAATGACCGAACCACTCTCGGCCGTGTCGACCGACCCGGCCACCGCCCGGGCGATCGCCGGCGGGCGCCGGACCCGTCGATGGGGCGCCTGGTACGTGGCGCTGCACCGGTTCCGGGTGATGAAGAGCTACACCGGTACCGTCGTCGTCGCCGGCATCGGCAACCCGCTGGTCTACCTCTATGCGCTCGGCGTCGGCCTCGCGACGATCGTCGACGTCGACCTCGAGGGCGTCAGCTACCTCGTGTTCGTCGCTCCCGCACTGCTCGCGAGCGCCGCCATCACGGTGGCCAGCGAGGAGTTCACCTACCCGATCATGCTCGGGTACAAGTGGAATCCCACCTTCACCGGCATGAGCGCCTCGCCCCTGCGCCCCACCCAGATCGTCGACGGCATCGTCATCTCGGTGGCGGTGCGCATGACCGTGAACCTCGTGCTGTTCCTCCTGCTCATCCTCGTGTTCGGTGCCGCGCCGTCGCCGGTGGCGGTGGGCATGATCGTCGCCGGYCTGCTCGGCGGGCTCGCCTTCGGCACGGTGCTCATGGGCTACACGTCGACCCTCGAGGAGGACACCGGGCAGCTCGCCATGGTGATGCGCTTCGTGGTGCTGCCCATGACGCTCTTCTCGGGCACCTTCTTCCCGCTCGCCACGTTCCCGATCTGGCTGCAGTGGATCGGGTGGATCTCGCCGCTGTGGCACAGCACCGAGCTGGCGCGGGTCTTCTCCTTCGGGTACGCCGAGCCGATCTGGCTCAGCATCGTGCACGTCGTCTACCTGGTCGTGCTCATCGTGGTGGGGTGGGCCTGGGCTCGTCGCATCGCCGTGCGGAGGCTCGGAAAATGACCGACGTCACGCAGCGCCAGCGTGCGCAGTCCGGCGCCCGGCCCCGGCCGGTGCGCTCGCTCTACTCCGGCAACGCCAAGGCGGTCATGCTCCGCGGCTGGCGCGCGACGCGCAGCACGAACTGGCTGGTGGTGGTGAGCGGCTTCTTCGAACCGATCTTCTACCTCCTCGCCATGGGCATCGGGCTCGGCACGCTCGTCGGCGACGTGACGACGGCGAGCGGCCAGGTCGTGCCGTACGCGGCGTTCATCGCCCCCGCCCTGCTGGCGGTGGCCGCGATGAACGGCGCGATCTACGACTCGACGTGGAACGTGTTCTTCAAGATCCGGTTCGCGAAGCTCTACGAGGGCATGCTCTCCACGTCGCTCGGCCCCCTCGACGTGGCCCTCGGCGAGATCCTGCTCGCGCTCCTGCGCGGCGCGCTCTACGCCGTCGGATTCCAGCTCGTCATGCAGGTGCTCGGGCTCAACCTGTCGTGGTGGGCGCTGCTCGCGGTGCCCGCCGTGCTGCTCATCGCCTTCGGGTTCGCGAGCCTCGGCATGGCGATCACGAGCTACATGAAGTCGTTCCAGCAGATGGACTGGATCAACTTCGTGCTGCTGCCGATGTTCCTCTTCTCGGCCACCTTCTATCCGATCACGGTCTACCCCGAGTGGCTGCAACGCGTCATCGAGGCGCTGCCCCTCTGGCACGGCGTCGAGCTCGTGCGAGGCCTCACCACCGGCGACGTCGGGTGGGGGCTGCTGTGGCACGTGCTCTACTACGTCGTCATGATCGCGATCGGCCTGGTCTTCACCACCCGCCGACTCCGCGCCCTCTTCCTCGACTAACGCGCCGAGCCTTCCTCGACTGACACGCCGAGCGGACTGCGGACGGCCAGTCGCCGTGCTCCTCCGTGTTTCCGCGTGTGACGCCGTCCCGCGACATCCCGGGGACCCGCGCGTATCGTGGCCGCAACGATCACCGAGGAGCCCTCATGTCGCACCACGAGCCGCACGCCACCACCGAGCCCCGCACGGGCGCGGCGATGGGCATGCGCGGCTGCGAGTCGGCATCGGAGTGCCGCAGCGATCGGCCCGGACACGGCCTGCACGCGATGCAGGATCGGCTCGCGGCCACCACCGCGAGCAAGTGGATCGACGCGGTCGTCGCGGGCGTCGACGCGCACGGCTTCGCGACCGTCGTCGGCTTCCACGACGGCGAGGTGCACCGCGTCTGGCACCACGATGCGTTCGGCGACGCACTCCGGGCCGGTGAGCCGGTCGCGCTGCACACGCTCTACGGCGTGCTCGCGCGCGGCCGCGACCGGTTCAGCGTCGCCTACGCCTGAGCCTCCTCGGACCGGATCGCAGCGTCGAGCCGGCCCGCGTCCGCGCGATCTCGGCGATCACGCCACCGGCATCGCCTCGCTCATGGTGCCCATCATCTTCTCCATCGCCATGACCGCCTGATCGCACGCCATCGCGCACATGCGGCAGTGCTCGCTCATCTCGGCGTGCATCGCGCACTCGGCCGAGCAGGCCCGGCACATCATGATCGTCGTCTGCATCATCGACGTCATGACCTGCACGTCCCAGCCGTTCATGCRCAGCATCATCCGCATCATGGTGTCGCAGACGTCGGCGCAGTTCGCGCACATGCCCGCGCAGCGGCCCATGCCCTCGCCCGCGTCGGCATCGGCGCACATGATGCACGCCTGCATGCACGCGGAGAGGGCCTCCAGACACTCCTGCATCATCGCCGGGTCCATGCCCTCCATGGGCTTCCCCGACGACGACATGGCGCCCTTCATCATGTCCATCGTCATGTTCATCTGCGGCTCGCCGTTCCGGGTCCCCGAGCGCCGACGGTGCCGGCGGACGTCTCGACGGCCCTGTTCGCAGCCATGGTACGCCGGGCCGGGAACGGCGAGAAGGGTGCGTGCCGAGCGTTCACGAGCATGAAACAGGGCGGATGCCGCGGGCATGGGCCCGTGGCATCCGCCCGGTCGATCGCGGTGGGCGACGGGGTCGCCGACCTACAGGCTGGCGGCCTCGGCCTGGCCCTCGGCGAGCTCGGTCTCAGCGTCGCCGGCGGCCTCGTAGTCGACGTCCTTCGTCTCCTTGGAGAGCAGCAGTGCGATCAGCGTGAGGACCGCCATGACCGAGAGGTAGACGCCCACCCAGAACGGGCTGCCGCCGCCGGCGGCCCAGAGCGCCGTGCCGATGAACGGCGCCACCGCGGCGCCGAGGATCGACGAGACGTTGTAGGCAATGCCCGAACCCGTGTAGCGCACGTTCGTGGGGAACAGCTCGGGCAGCAGCGCGCCCATCGGCCCGAACGTGAGCCCCATGAGCGAGAAGCCGACGATGAGCCAGAGCATGACGCCCCAGAAGCCGGCGCCGAGCAGGGGCACCCAGATGAGGCCGAAGACGATGATGCCGAGCGTGACCCAGATGAGCGTGCGCCGGCGACCCCAGCGGTCGGCCCAGGGGCCGGACACGAGGGTGAAGATGCCGAAGAACACCACGCCGGCGATGAGCATGAGCACGAAGGTGTTGTACGAGTAGCCGAGCCCGGGCTGCGCGCCCTCGGGCGGCTCGACGGGCGAACGCCCGTAGGCCAGCGAGAACGTGGTCATCAGGTAGAAGAGCACGTAGGTCGCCAGCATGAAGAACGTGCCGAGGATGAGCTGCTTCCAGTGGTTGCGGAACACGCTGGCGAGCGGCAGCTTCGCGAGCTTGCCGGCTTTCGACGCCTTGGAGAACGCGGTGGACTCGACGAGCCGCAGCCGCACCCAGAGGCCCACGATCACCATCACGGCCGAGAACAGGAACGGGATGCGCCAGCCCCAGTCGAGGAACGCCTGCGACGGCATCGACGGGTCCTCCGAGGGCAGCACCGCGGCGATCACGAGGAACAGGCCGTTGGCGATGATGAAGCCGATCGGCGCGCCGAGCTGCGGGAAGGTGCCGTACCAGGCGCGCTTGCCCGCCGGCGCGTTCTCGGTAGCGACGAGCGCCGCGCCCGACCACTCGCCGCCCAGCGCGAAGCCCTGCGCGATGCGGAGGATCACGAGGAGGAGTGGCGCGAGCCAGCCGACCATCGCGTAGGTCGGCAGCACGCCGATGAGGAACGTGGCGATGCCCATGGTGAGCAGGGCGCCGACGAGGGTCGCCTTGCGTCCGTGCTTGTCGCCGAGGTGCCCGAAGATGACGGCCCCGAGGGGGCGGGCGACCATGGCCGCGCCGAACACCGCGAACGACGCGAGCAGGGCGGCGGTGGGGTCACCGGGCGGGAAGAAGAGGTAGGGGAAGACCAGCACCGCCGCCGTGGCGTAGACGTAGAAGTCGTAGAACTCGATCGTCGTGCCGATGAGGCTCGCGAGCACGACACGGCTGCGCGGGTTGGCGGGAACTGGGGTGGCGGCCGTCGCGGCCGCTGGGGTGGGTGAGGACATCGCCTGCGTGACTCCGTGGAACGTGTGGAACGTGTGGGACCGCTCCGCGACCGGCACGTCGATCAGGCGTGGGCATGGGCGCGGAGGCCGGGAATCGTCGCTTGTGGCAACCGCAACACCCTACGCCCGCGGCATCCGCCGATCGAACCGGGTGCGACGAGCGGCCGTGATCGTGCGATGAGCGGCGGGCACGCGCCGACGGGTCAGTGCCAGGCGACGGCGATGACGATGTTGGCGAAGGTCAGCGCGCCGACCGTCCAGAGCGCCCAGCTCGGAGCCGGCTTCCTCGTGCGGTAGACGAAGACGAGCACCGTGATCACGATCGCGATGAGGAGCTTCACCGCGAGCTTCACGTTGTTCAGCTCGAACAGGTCGCCCATCTGGATGGTCGCCACGAGGAGGACACCCGTCACGATCTGCGTCAGTGCGCCCCGCCACATGATGGGCAGCACGGTGCCCTCACCCTGTGCGATCGCCTTCTGCTGCACCAGGAATCCGCCGAAGAGCATCGCGAGACCGACGAAGTGGAGGATGAGGAGGATGATGCGCAAGACGTCCATGCCCTGAGCCTAGGGCGCCGGCGAACGCCGCCACGACGGAATCGGCGTCAGCGGGCCGAGATCATCCGAAGGTCGGAGGCTCGCAGGTCACCGCCAGACGGCGCGGATCGCCCGCGCCGTCGCGATGGCGGCCTCGGCCGCCTCGCGACCCTTGTCCTCCTTGGAACCCGGCAGGCCCGCCCGATCGAGGCCCTGCTGCTCGTCGTCGAGCGTGAGCACGCCGAACCCGACGGGCTTGCCGGTGTCGAGGGCGACGCGGGTGAGGCCGTCGGTCGCGGCTGCGGAGACGTACTCGAAGTGCGGCGTGCCGCCGCGGATGATGACGCCGAGCGCCACGACCGCGTCGGCGCCCGCCTCGAGCGCCGCCTTCGACACGACGGGCAGCTCGAAGCTGCCGGGCACTCGCACGAGCTCGAATGAGGCGCCGGATGCCTCGAGGGTGCGGGTGGCGCCGTCGATGAGCCCGTTCGTGATCTCGTCGTGCCAGCTGCCGGCGACGATCACCACCCGGAGGCCGGTGCCGTCGACGTCGAGCTCGGGGGAGCCTGATCCACTCATGATGCGTGTCCTTCCAGGAGGGTCTCAGCCGCGGCATCCGTCAGCTGCTGATCGTCGATGGCGTGGCCCATGCGGCGACGCTTGGTGTCGAGGTAGCCCTCGTTGACGGCGCCCACGCCGACGACGAGCGGGAGCCGCTCGGCGACGCGGATGCCGTGGGACTCGAGCTGGCGCACCTTGTCGGGGTTGTTCGTGAGCAGGCGCACCGTGTCGATGCCGAGGTCGGTGAGGATCGCCGTGGCGGCCCCGTAGTCGCGGGCATCGACCGGGAGGCCCAGCGCCAGGTTGGCGTCGAGCGTGTCGAGGCCGTCCTCCTGCAGGCGGTACGCGCGCAGCTTGTTGATGAGCCCGATGCCGCGGCCCTCGTGCCCGCGCAGGTAGACCACGACGCCGTCGCGGGCCTGGATCTCGTCGAGCGCGGCGTCGAGCTGCGGGCCGCACTCGCACTTCAGCGACCCGAACGCCTCGCCGGTCAGGCATTCCGAGTGCACGCGCACGACCGCGCCGGCCGCGTCGTTCGCCGGGTCGCCGTGGATGATGGCCACGTGGTCGGCGCCCGTGCTGCGGTCGCGGTAGGCGCGAACGGTGAACACGCCGTGGTCGGTCGGCAGCGAGGTCTCGACCTCGAAGGCGACGCGCGACGACTCGGGCACGGCGACCGGGCCGGCGCCGGCGTCGTCGACGTCGGCGTGCCACTCGTTCAGCCAGGCGACGAGGGCCGCGACCGTGGTCACGGGCAGTCCGTCGCGGGCGCCCAGCTCGATCAGGCCGGGGAGCCGCATCATCTCGCCGTCGTCGGCCACGATCTCGCCGATCACGCCGACGGGCGAGAGCCCGGCCAGGCGCATCAGGTCGACCGCCGCCTCGGTGTGGCCGGCGCGCTCACGCACGCCGCCGTCGACCGCCCGCAGCGGGATCACGTGGCCCGGGCGGATGAGCCGATCGGGCGTCGACGCGGGGTCGGCGAGCACGCGCAGGGTGTGCGCGCGGTCGGCGGCGCTGATGCCCGTGGAGGTGCGGTCGGCCGCGTCCACCGAGATCGTGTACGCCGTGCCGCGCAGGTCCTCGTTCCGCTCGGTCATGAGCGGCAGCTCGAGCCGGTCGGCGAGGGCGTTCGGCATGGGCGCGCAGAGGAACCCGCTCGTGTGCCGCACCATCCACGCGATCCACTCCTGCGTGGCGAACTCGGCGGCCATGATGGCGTCGCCCTCGTTCTCGCGCGCCTCGTCGTCGGCCACGAGCACGGGCTTGCCCGCACGCAGCGCCTCGAGCACCTCGGGGATCGTGGCCAGGCTCATGCGCGGCTCCCCACGCTCGTGGTGTGCGCCGGCGGCTCGGCGGTCGGCGGCTCGGCGAGCGATGGCTCGGCGAGCGATGGCTCGGCGAGCGACGACGGCAGGGCGCGATGCGCGTCGAGTCGCAGCATCCGCTCGACGTGCCGGGCCAGGATGTCGGTCTCGACGTTCACGCGATCGCCGACCTCGCGACGGCCGAGGGTGGTGGCGGCGAGGGTCTCGGGAATGAGCGACACCTCGAACCACGACCCGTCGGGCTCGTCGCCGAGCGCGCTCACCGTGAGCGAGACGCCGTCGACGGCGATTGAGCCCTTGTCGACGACGAGCGGGGCGTGGGCGTCGTCGAGCGAGAAGCGGATGACGCGCCACGCGTCGCCCGGACGGATCTCGAGCACGCGGGCGGTGCCGTCGATGTGGCCCTGCACGATGTGGCCGCCGAGGCGGTCGCCGACGAGGGCGGCGCGCTCGAGGTTGACCGGGAGGCCCTCGGCCGCGGCATCGAGAGTGGACATCGYGAGCGTCTGCGCCATGACGTCGGCCGTGAACGACTCGCCGTCGAAGTCGACGACGGTGAGGCACACGCCCGAGACGGCGATCGAGTCGCCGTGCTTCACGCCCTGCACGGCGAGCGGTCCGCGCACGGTGAGCCGCGCGGCATCCGCGCTGCGCTCGACGCGCGTGACGGTGCCGAGCTCCTCGATGATTCCGGTGAACATGCGTCAGTTCCCTTCGGTCGGTCTGGGGTGGGCGACGACGAGGAGGTCGTCGCCGAGCCGCTCGACGGCGGCGAAGTCGAGGCGCCGGGCGCCGGTGATGGTGGAGATGCCGAGGTCGCCGACCGCGAGGCGGGGTCCGCCGAGCAGCGCGGGCGCGAGGTAGACGAGCACCTCGTCGGCGAGCCCGGCGACGAGGAACGCGCTCGCGAGCGTGGGCCCGCCCTCGACGAAGAGCGAGCGGATGCCGCGGCGCTGCAGCTCGTGCAGGTCGGCGGCCAGATCGGCGCCCTCGAGGAGCACGGGGG
>NZ_JBFUCL010000107.1:0-10520 GCF_056405255.1 Agromyces sp. P1_H4
ACCGAGTCGCCCGCCCGGGCCACCGACCGCAGCCGCGCCGCGACCTCGACGAGGACGTCGTCGCCGACGCGGTGGCCGAGGGTGTCGTTGATCGCCTTGAAGCCGTCGAGGTCGACGAAGACCACCGACAGCGGCCGCCCGTTGCGGGTGGCCGCCGAGATGGCGGCGTCGAGCCGTTCCTCGAGCAGCTTGCGGTTGGCGAGCCCCGTGAGCTGGTCGTGGAGCGCGCGGTGGGCGAGCTCCTCCTGCAGGCGGACCCGGCGCAGCACCTGGCCGGCCTGCCTCGCCAGCGCCGCCTGGATCTCGCGACTCTCGGCATCGAAGGTGCGATCTCGTCCGAAGAGGGAGATGACGACCCCGGCTGCTCGCTCATCGGTGCGGAGGGGGATGATGCTGACGGCGGCGACGCGATGCCGGTGCAGGGCGTCGTCGAGCCCGGGCATGATGGCGGCGGCCTGGGAGAGGCTGGAGACGGTGATGATCTCGCCGCTGCCGATCGCCTGCTCGGCGAGCGCCTCGAGGCCCTCGGGCAGCAGTGCCATGGTGACGTCGTCGCCCTCGACGAGTTCGAGCGGACCCGACCCGTCGGAAAGCAGGACGGCGGCACTCGAGGCCCGGAGCGCCGTGCCGGCACTCGCGAGCAGCGCGGCGGCGAGCTCCTGGGCGGTCGTGGCGAGGCCGAAGGCGCTCGACGCGTCCTGCAGCACGCGGACCCGCGCCTCGGACGCCTCGGCATCGCGTCGGGCGAGCAGGAGCTGGCGCTCGTAGTCCTGGCGTTCGGTCGCGTCGAAGACCGCCGTGCGGATCGCCTGCGGCTCGCCGTCGGCGCCCCTCACCATCACGGCGTTGACCAGGATGGGCAGTTCGTGCTCGTCGGCGCAGCGGACGGCGAGCGACACCTCCCGCACCTCCCCCGCGAGGCTCAGCACCATGGCGTACCGGGTCTCGTAGAAGAGCTGCCCGGGCGAGGTGAGGAGGTCGACGAAGGCGGTGCCCAGCAGGGCCCGCCGGTCATGACCGGTCCATCGTTCGAACGTGCGGTTGACGCGGGTGATCGTGCCATCGGGGGTCGTCTCGAGGTAGCCGCAGGGCGCGTCCTCGAACAGGTCCAGGTACGGGTCGTCAGCGCGGGGGTGCGCGGCGGCGGGGGCGCCGATGCGCGTGTCGCTGTCGTCGCGCTCCCGGTCGAGGGGCGCGGCGTCGGAGATCGTCACGGCAGGAACGACCTGATCTCGCGCACCAGCTCGTCGGGCGCCGACAGGTTGGGGCAGTGCCCGGTCGCGGCGAGCTGTACGAACCGGCTCGCCGGGATCTGCTCGTGCACGTATCGGCCGGCCGAGACGGGGGCGATGACGTCGTCGGAGCACTGCAGCACGAGCGTGGGCGTGCGCACCGCGCTGAAGTCGCGGCGGTTGTCCGAGAGGAAGGTCACGCGGGCGAAGTGGCGGGCGATCTCGGGATCGACCGCGCAGAAGCTCTCGGTGAGCTGGCGACCGAGCTCGGGCCGCTCGGGATTGCCCATGATGGCGGGTGCCATGTCCGCCGACCAGCCGAGGTAGTTGGCGTCGAGCGCGTCGAGGAGCCCGTCGATGTCGGACCGCGCGAACCCGCCGCGGTAGTCCTCGTCGTCGAGGTACCGCGGCGACGGGCCGACGAGCACGAGCGCACCGAACCGGGAGGCATCCGTGGTCTCGGCGAGGACGCCGATGGTGGCCGCGACCGAGTGTCCGACGTAGACCACGTCGTGGAGGTCGAGCGCGTCGAGGACCTCGAGGACGTCGTCGGCGTAGCCGTGCAGCGAGTCGTACTTCACGGGATCGTAGGCGTCACGGTCGGAACCGCCTGCGCCGACCAGGTCGAGGAGCACGACGCGGTGGTCGGCTTCGAAGAGCGGGGACACCGACCGCCACATCGCCTGGCTGCAGCCGAAGCCGTGCACGAAGACGATGGGACGCCCGTTCGGGTCTCCGGAGACCGTGACGTTGTTCCGCCGGAGCGCATCGGTCTGGGCGCGGGGGGCCGTGAAGGTCATGGGGTTCCTGCCGGGGGTCTGTGGTGTGGCCCCGGCGAACCGGGCGCGGAGTGGGGGCTCTCCATCACGTCCGACACTACCCGCGGGCCGTTCCGAGCAGAGGGTCTCGGCGACAATGTCAAGGGGGCTTGACCCGCTTCGATTCGTCCACTATGCGGCGACGGAACCGATGGCGGCCTCGGCCCCTGCGGAACGTCCGCCTCGCGCGGGTTCCGCCGAGCGAGCCGTCGTGTCAGGCTGGAGAGGTGACCGCGACCCTCGAGCAGCTCGACACCGACACGTCCGCCGATGCGGCGGCCGTCGTCGTGGCCGACGTGCCCTGGCGCACGATCGTGTGGGACGACCCGGTGAMCCTCATGACCTACGTGAGCTACGTGTTCCGCAGCTACTTCGGATACCCCCGCGACGAGGCCGAGCGGCTGATGCTCCAGGTGCACACCGAGGGTCGCGCGGTGGTGGCCACGGGCAACCGCGAGGCGATGGAGCGGCACGCGCAGGCGATGCACGCCTACGGGCTGCAGGCGACCGTGTCGAGGGCAGAGGCGTGATCGTCGCCGGGCGCAGCGGCGGCGAGGGCGTGCGCATCGTGCTCGAAGCCGAGGAGGCGATGCTGCTGTCCGAGCTCGCCGACCAGGTCGACTCCGTGCTCCTCCTCGGCGAGGCCGACGACCCGGCGCTCGGGCGCCTCCTGCCGAACGCCTACCCCGAGGACGCTGCCGCGTCGCACGAGTTCGCCCGCTACACGCGCGACAGCCTCGTCGACGGCAAGCGGCAGGCCGCGCAGCGGGTGCGCGACGCGACCGCGGTGGAGGACGGCGACGACACCGTCGTGCAGATCGAGCTCGACCAGTCCGAGGCGTGGGGCTGGCTCACGTTCCTCACCGACCTCCGGCTCATCCTCGCCGAACGGGTCGGTGTCGTCGAGGAGGGCGAGGACGGCGCCGACGAGACCCGTGACGACTACCTCCGTGCCGCGTACGAATGGGCGGGATTCGTGCAGGGCTCGATGCTCGAGGTGCTCGACCCGATCGACTCCTGAGCTCCGACCCACGGCTCGCGCGCCGGCGTCGTGGACACGCGACCCCCGGGCTGGCAGTGTGGTGCCAGACGCGGCCGTCCCCCAGGCGGCCGCACGAGCGAACGGGGTGCTTCGTGGCCGAATCGTCGTCGATCTCCCGGGTGCTGCGGCATCCGGCCGCCAGTGCCGAGTCGCTCGAGTCGATCGCGCTCCTGCTCGGGGCGGCCTTCTTCGTGGTGGGCGGCGCGATCTCGTTCGTGGTGTTCTGGGGGCGCGACCTCCCCATCTCGGGCCCGGGGTCGCTCGGCGAGTACGTCGGGATCGGCGGAGCGCTGACGGCGCTCATCGCGTTCGTGCTCGGACGGATCCTGATGGCCAGGCACCGGCACCCGGCGATCCTGCACGACCCGTCGCCCGGACTGAACATGCCGGGCGCGCGCCTGCACTGGTTCGACGTCGCCGCGCTCGCCGTCGCCCACGGCGCCATTGCGCTGCTCGGCTGGATCGGCCTGGCCAACCTGCTCGAACGGAGCTTCGTGGGCGCCGTCGTGTTCCCGCTCGCCGGCGCCATCCTCGCCGGCGTCGCGTTCGCGGTCACCTCCTACGTGTCATTCCTCTCCTCCGTGCACCTGACGCCGATGCTGCTCTCGCTCGTGCTCGCGACGTTCCTGGTGGTGGGCGCGCTCGCCGCCATGCTCAGCGCGAGCGACCCCCAGTGGTGGAAGATGAACCTCAGCGCCCTCGGCATGAGCGATGAGGCATCCGCACTGGCCTTCAACGTCACCCTCATCGTGGCCGGCGCCATGGTCACGATCATCGCTCGCTACGCCACGGCCTCGCTGCCCACCCGGACGGGCCAGGAGGTGCGAGGTCGCAACCTGCTCCGACTGGGCCTCATCCTCATCGGCATCTTCCTCGCGTGCGTCGGCATCTTCCCGGTCGACGAGTTCTTCGCGGTGCACAACACGGTCGCCACGGGCATGGCCGTGATCTTCGCCGGGCTGGTCCTGGGACTGCGATGGCTGGTGCCCGCGATGCCGAGGGTCTTCGTGCTGCTCGGGTACGTCTTCGTCGGCGTGATCGTGCTGCTCGCGATCTTCTTCGCCGTGGGCTACTACAACCTGACGGCCGTCGAACTCGTCGCCGGTGTGCTGATCTTCAGCTGGATCATCGTGTTCCTCCGGAGTGCGGGCAGCATGCAGGCACCCGGCTCGCAGGCCGCGTTGGCGGCCCACGGCGGCGCCATCACGGGTGCGGACACACGGACGGGGCCGGATGCCGCGGCATCCGACCCCGTTCCGGTCTCGAGCTAGACGACTACGCCGAGTGGGCGAGCGCCTTGGCCTTCAACTGGTCGTACTCGGCCTGGCTGATCGTGCCTGCATCGAGCAGGGCCTTGGCCTTGGCGATCTCGTCGGACGGGCTCGCGCCGGTGGCGACCGTCTGGCGGATGTAGGCGTCGGTGGCGGCCTGGTACTGCTTCGCCTCCTTCTGGGAACGCTCCGCCATGCCCCTGCCGCGGGCGATCAGGTAGACCAGTGCGGTGAGGAAGGGCACGAAGATCAGGAAGATCACCCACACCGCCTTCCACCAGCCGTTCAGCGTGTGGTCACGGAAGAGGTCGCCGATGATCGCGAACAGCGCCATGAGGTAGGCGATGAAGACGAACGCCCACAGGAACCACCAGATGACGTCTCCGAAACTGTTCCAGAAATTCATTCGCAGCCTTTCGATGTGCTCGAGCGCCCCCCAGTGAGCGCTGCTGAGGTGAACCTACCGCGTGGCGCGAGGGGTCGTCCACCGACGCCCGGCGCTACGCTCATCGCGGGGGAGTCGTGGGCGGCGGGACTCCGGTCGACCGCCCATGCGCCGCACCACACGAGGAGGAGCTCACGATGAGCCTCGCGCGTACGCCGACCGACGGAGGAGCCTCTCCACGCCAGCTGCTGGTCCTCGCGATCCCCGCGATCGTGCTCGGCGCGTTCGCGGCGCTGCTCCTCTGGGCCCTCGAGAAGCTCGCCGACCTGCTGAGCGACGTGCTGTGGACCAACCTCCCCGATGCGCTCGGCGTCGACCCGAACGGGTGGTGGATCGTGCTGATCCTCACCCTCACGGGCCTCGCGGTCGGCATCGGGCTCCGGTACCTCCCGGGTCATGGCGGTCCCGACTCGGCGACGACCGAGCTGATCTCGCCGCCGCTGAAGCTGCGGGTGCTCCCCGGCCTCGCCGTGGTGACGGTGCTGAGCCTCGCCGGCGGCGTGAGCCTGGGGCCTGAGAACCCCATCATCGCCATCAACGTCGCCATCATCGTCGCCGTGTTCGCGCGGTTCCTGCCGAGGGTGCCCGCGCAGATCGGGGTGCTGATCGCCGGGGCCGCAACCGTGGGTGCCCTGTTCGGCACCCCCGTGGCCGCGGCGCTGCTCTTCACGGGGATCGTCGCCGCGGCGAAGGGCGGCGGATCGCTGTGGGATCGGCTGTTCCTCCCCGTCGCGGCCGCCGGTGCCGGCGCCATCACGATGCACCTGCTCGGGCAGCCGCCGATGTCGTTCGACCTGCCGCCCTACGGCAGCCCGCAGGCGATCGACCTGCTCACCGGTTCTCTCGTCGCATGCGGGGCGGTGGTCATCAGCCTCGCCGCGCTCGTGGCGTTCCCGATCTTCTGGCGCGGGCTCCATGCCCTGCGGCATCCGATCCTCATCCCGCTCGTGGGCGGGTTCCTCCTCGGCATCCTCGGCCTCATCGGCGGTCCCATCACGATGTTCAAGGGCCTCACCCAGATGGGCGAGCTCCTCGAGAACGAGGCCGACTACGACGGCACCCAGCTCGCCGTGATCGCCGGCATCAAGATCCTCGCCCTGCTGGTCGCGGCGAGCTCGCTGTTCCGCGGCGGGCGCATCTTCCCCGCCGCGTTCATCGGGGTGGCCCTCGGCCTGCTTGGGCACGTGCTGATCCCGAGCATGCCGCTCGGCCTCGCCGTCGCCTGCGGCGTCGTCGGCGTCGTCCTCGTCATCGGCCGCGACGGGTGGCTGGCACTCTTCCTCGGCGTCGCCATCCCCACCGACATCACGCTGCTGCCGGTGCTCTGCGTCGTCATCCTCCCGGCGTGGCTGCTGGTCTCCCGTGCGCCCGAGTTCCGCATCGTGCCGCCCGGGTCGCCTGAGGCGCCCGGGGCGCCCGCGGCAGCGTCCACGCCTGCCCCCGCCCCTGCTCCGAGCGACCCCGACCCCAGCGCCCGCTAGATGCCCGGCCCCGATGCAGCCACCATGCCACGACCGCTGGCAGGGCTGACCCGCCACAACCTCGTGCGCGAGCTCCTCGCGGGCATCACGCTGCTCGCCATCGCGATCCCGCTGAACATCGGCTACGCGCAGATCGCCGGCCTGCCGCCGACCGCCGGCCTCTACGCGCTCGTCGTGCCCTCGGTCGTCTACGCGCTGACGGTGTCGTCGCGGCAGCTGGTGGCGTCACCGGATGCCGCGGCCGCCGCGCTCGTCGCCTCCTCGATCGGCGGGCTGGCCGTCGCCGGCAGCGCCGACTACCTCACCCTGGCGCTCGCGCAGGCGATCCTCGGCGGCATCCTGTTCCTGCTGCTGGCCGTGTTCAAGCTCGGATTCCTCGCGAACTTCCTGTCGAAGCCGATCCTCATCGGATTCGTCGGGGGCCTCGCGTTCGACATCCTCGTGGCCCAGGTCGCGAAGATGCTCGGCGTCAAGATCGACTCGGGCGGCGAGTTCGTCGACAAGCTCGTCGGGCTGTTCACCGGCCTCGACACCCTGAACTGGTGGTCGGTGCTCATCTCGGCCGTGTCGCTCGCCATCCTCCTGGTCGGCCGGCGGGTCGCCCGCGCGGTGCCGTGGGCGCTCGTCGTGCTGGTGCTCGCGACCATCGGCGTGGTCGTCGCCGACCTCGATGAGGCCGGGGTCGCCGTACTCGGACCGGTCGAGGCGGGACCGCCCACCCTGACGTGGCCAGCGATCGACTGGACGACGTGGTTCGTGCTCGTGCCGTCGGCGATGGCACTGACCCTCGTCACCACCGCTGAGGGCCTGCTCGTCTCGCGCTCCTACGGCGAGAAGCACAACTACCCGACCCGGCCGAACCGCGACCTCTTCGCCTTCGGCCTCGGCAACATCGCCGCGGGCGCCACCGGCGGGTTCACGGTCGGATCGTCCACGTCGCGCACCGCCGCGATGGACCAGGCCGGCTCGCGCACGCAGCTCCCGTCGCTCGTGACGGCGCTCGGCACCCTGCTGCTCCTGGTGTTCGGCACCGGCCTGCTCGAGGACATCCCGTCGCCGGCGATCGGCGCCATCGTCGCGGTCGCGATCGTGCCGCTCCTCGGCATCCGCGAGTTCCGGGCACTCTGGCGGGCCGACCGCTTCGAGTTCCTCATCGGCGCCACCTGCTTCCTCGTGACGCTCTTCATCGGCTCGATCCCCGGCATCCTCGTCGCGTTCGTGCTCGCGCTCGTGAACCTCGCCAAGCGCGCGGCGAACCCCGCCATCGACGTGCTCGCCGGGAGCGGCGAGCCCACGGAGTCGCTGCTCCAGGAGGCGCCCGAGGGCAGCGTCACCGCGCCGGGCGTCATCGTCGTGCGCCTCGCCGCGCCCCTGTTCTTCGCCAACGGCTCGGTGTTCGGGGACGCGGTGAAGCGAGCGGTGACGGCCGCGCCCGCGGCATCCGTGCACCACCTCGTGGTCGACATGGAGGCGGTGACCGACGTGGACGTCACGGGGGCCGAGAGCTTCGAGGCCCTGCAGGAGTGGCTGGCGGAACGCGACATCGTGCTCGCCTTCAGCCGGGTGCGTCCCGACGCCCGCGCCCGCCTCGTGCACCTCGGCCTGCTCGGCGACCACGAGGTCTACGACACCAACCGGGCCGCGCTCGCCGCGCTCGCCGCGGGTCCGAACCGACACGACGCCGACCGACGCTGACACGACGCGGCACCCGCCGCACGGAAGGGGAACCCATGGGCCCGATCATCGGCGACATCCTGCCGCTCGCGCTGGGCATCGCGATCAGCCCGATCCCGATCATCGCCGCGATCCTGATGCTGCTCTCGCCGAAGGCGAAGGGCACGAGCGTCGGCTTCCTCATCGGGTGGGTGCTCGGCATCGTCGTCGCCGTCGTGCTGTTCACGCTGCTCGCCTCGGTGATCCCCGAGGACGATCCGGATGCCTCGAAGCCGATCTCGGGCGTGATCAAGATCGTGCTGGGCATCGCCCTGCTGTTCCTCGCGCTGCGGCAGTGGCGCAGCCGCCCGAAGCCCGGCGAGGAGGCCGAGCTGCCGAAGTGGATGGCGGCCATCGACCAGATGACGGCCGGCCGTGGCCTCGTGCTCGGATTCCTGCTGTCGGCGGTCAACCCGAAGAACCTGCTGATGGCGGTCGCCGCCGGCGTGATCATCGGCACCGCCGGGCTGGCCGTCGGCGAGGCGGCGGTCGTCATCCTCGTGTTCGTGCTCATCGCGGCCTGCACGGTGGCCGTCCCCGTCATCGCCTACCTCGTCGCGTCGAAGCGCATGGCGGGCCCGCTCGAGGCCCTGCGCGGCTGGCTCGTGCACAACAATGCGACCGTCATGGCCGTGCTACTGCTCGTCATCGGCGTCGTCGTCATCGGCAAAGGCATCGGGAGCTTCTGAGCATGACCGACGAGGTGGCACCTCCCGGGCTCGCCCGCGGCACCCGGGTGCTGCTCACCGTCGCGGCGGCGGTCGTCGCGTTCGTGGGCATCTGGTTCGCCCGCGACATCCTGGTGCCGGTGGCGGTCGCGGCGGTCGTCGTGATCATCGCGCACCCGGTTCGCCGGCCGCTCGAGCGCCGAGGCTGGCCGAGCTGGCTCGCCACGACCGTGGTCATCCTCGTCGGGTACGCGATCCTCGCCGTACTCGGGGCGCTGCTCGTCGTGGCATCCGCCCAGTTCATCGGCATGCTGCCCGACTACGCCGAGGAGCTGCAGGCGACGGCGCAGGGGATGCTCGGCTGGCTGGAGTCGCTGGGCTTCTCGAGCGACGCGGCCGGCTCGGCGGCGTCGGCGATCGATCCCGAGCAGCTGCTCGCGGTGGCGACGGGCGTGGCCGATGCCGTGCTCGGCGCCGCGACGGCGTTCTTCTTCGTGCTCGCCTACGTGCTGTTCATGGCGGCGGATGCCTCGCGCTTCTCCCGCGCCGGGCAGCACGTGTTCGGCGGGGCCGTCGCCGACGCGATCGGCGCGCGCTACTTCTCGGGCGTGCGCCGCTACTACGTGGTGAACGCCTCGTTCGGAGCGGTCGTCGCCGTGCTCGACGGCCTGCTGCTGTGGGCGCTCGGGATCCCCGTGCCGATCACCTGGGCGATCCTCGCGTTCGTCACGAACTTCATCCCGAACATCGGCTTCGTGATCGGCCTCATCCCACCGGCGGTCCTCGCCCTCGTCATCGGGGGCTGGCCCTTGGCGCTCACCGTGGTGCTCGCCTACTCGCTCATCAACGTGATCCTGCAGGAGTTCGTGCAGCCGAAGTTCGTGAGCGACGCCGTCGGCCTCACCCTCACGATCACGTTCGTCTCGGTCGTGTTCTGGACGCTCGTGCTCGGGCCGATGGGCGCGCTGCTCTGCATCCCGCTGACGCTGCTGGTGCGGGCGCTGCTGCTCGAGCCCGACCCGCGCACGGGCACGTTGCGTCACCTCACGGGCGATCCGCAGGCGCCCTAGAACCCGGGAGATCCAGGCAATCCGCATGTTCGCCGAGGATTCGCGAGCGATGCTGGCGCCGCCTTCGAGGCCCGGGCTAGTCTGCAATCACACCGATCAAGGGGGACCACATGGCGGAGTTCGAATACGGCCCGGTCGAGCTGTATCTCGTCGGATTCGAGGGGGACCGTCCTGACGACGCCACCCTCGACGCGATCCGGGAACTGGTGGAGGGCGGCGAGATCCGCCTCATCGACCTGCTCGTGATCTCGCGGGAAGACGACGGGTCGGTGCTGATCACCGACTACGACGAGATCAGCGACGAGTACGGGTTCGGCGACATCGAACTCGCGGCCATCGGACTCGTCGCCGAGGAGGACGCACAGGAGTTCGCGCAGGGCATCCCGCCGGGCACGTCTGGTGCGATCTTCGCGATCGAGCTGCTGTGGGCCAAGAAGCTCGCATCGAAGTTCGCCGCGTCCGGTGGCATCGTGCTGCAGACCGAGCGCATCCCCGCGCCGGTCGTGAACGCCGCGCTGGCCGAGGCCGACGAAGCGGCCGAGGAGGAGTAGGGATGCCGTTCCGCAGGATGGGTCGCCCGGGCCTCGTCGGGCTCGCCGCCCGCACCGCCGTCGTCGCCGGCACCGCCACCGCCGTGAGCGGCGGCATGCAGCGCCACCAGATGAACAAGCAGCAGGACGCGTACGAGCAGCAGCAGTACGAGGCCCAGCAGCAGCAGGCGCAGATGCAGGCTGCGGCCCAGCAGGCCGTCGCGCAGCAGCAGGCCGCGATGGGCTACGC
>NZ_JBFUCL010000108.1:0-10496 GCF_056405255.1 Agromyces sp. P1_H4
GCGGCGATCGCGTCGACGGCCTGCTGACCGGCAGGGTCGTCGCTCGCGATCTCGACGCTCGCGCCCTTCGTCAGGCCGAGCGACATGATGCCGAGGAGGCTCTTCGCGTCGGTTCCGTTCACGGTGACCCGCTGCGGGAACGTGCTCGCCAGTTTCACGAGCTCCGCGGCGGGGCGCGCATGCAGGCCGTCGGCGTTCACCAGCGTCACCATGCGCTGCACCCCGGATGCCTCACCGCCGCCGTCAGCGGGCGCCGCCGTGTCGCCGCCGTGCCCTGAAGGGCCGCCCCGCGCGGACTCCGCCGCCGAGACCACCTGGTCGAGAGGGTCGCCGGCTTCGGCGGCGACCGCGGCCGCCACCCCGCCCTCGACGAGCGGGGCGTCGACGATCCGCACCCGGGCGCGCGCGTCGTCGTCGAGGAAGTCGAGCGCGGTCTCCGCCGTGAGGATCGCCGATCCGAGGTCGCACAGGACGACGACGCCGTCACCGGCGTCCGCTTCGCCGATGGCGGCGCTGACGAGGTCGAAGCTCGTGCCGATGCGTCCGTCATCGGTGCCGCCTGCGGCGACGAGGGCCGCGCTCGGGGCCATCTGGCGAGCGAGTTCGACGAGGCCGTCGGCGATGCGCGCGGAATGCGAGACGAAGACGACGCCGACCTTGCCGGGTGTCCCCACCTCAGGCTCCCGCGGCCGTCGACGCGGTGTCGGCGGCGGCCCTGAGCAGCAGCGCCGTGGACTGCGCCCCGGGGTCGCGGTGACCGGCGGACCGCTCCCCCAGGTAGCTGGCACGCCCCTTGCGGGCGACGAGCGGCTCCGTCGCGACGGCACCGGCCTCAGCGGCCTCGGCCGCGGCGGCGAGCACGGCCGCGGCATCGGCGCCGTTGCCCGCAGCCGACTCCGCGGCGTCGACCGCAGGCGTCCAGGCGTCGATCATGGTCTTGTCGCCCGGCTCCGCCTTGCCGCGCAGTACGATCCCGTCGCGCGCCGCCGCGAGCACGGCTGCGACGGCGGCACCGTCGAGCGTCGCGTCGGAGCCCGCCGCGACGGCCCCCTTCAGGTAGGCGGTGCCGTAGAGCGGACCAGCCGCCCCGCCGACCGTCGAGATGAGCGTCGTCGCGACGAGCTTCAGGACGTCACCCGGGGTGGAGCCGGCGGGCAGGTCGTCGAGTTTGGGCAGGACGGCCTGGAAGCCGCGATCCATGTTCTCCCCGTGGTCGCCGTCGCCGATCTCGCGGTCGAGCGTGAGCAGTTCGACGCGATGCTCGGAGATGACCTCGGCGCTTCGCCTGACCCACGCCACCGCCCAGGTGCTGTCCAGACCCACGGATGCCTCCCTATCGTCCCCAGCGGAGCGCCGCGGTCTGCACCGGGTCGTCCCACAGCCTGATCATCTCGTCGTCGAGCTTGAGGAGCGTGAGCGACATGCCCTGCATCTCGAGGGACGTGATGTAGTTGCCCACGAGCGATCGAGCGATCTCGATGCCGCGTTCCTCGAGCACCTCGGCGGCCCGGCGGTAGGCGAGGTAGAGCTCGACGAGCGGCGTGCCGCCCATGCCGTTCACGAAGAGCAGCACCCGGTCGCCCGAGGCGTACGGGAGGTCTTCGAGGATCGGCTCGAGGAGGCGGTCCACCAGCTGGTCGGCAGGCTCGAGCTTGATCCGCTCTCGACCCGGTTCGCCGTGGATGCCGATGCCGATCTCGATCTCGTCCTCCGCGAGCTGGAAGCTGGGCTCACYGGCGTGGGGAACGATGCACGGGGTGAGCGCCAGCCCCATCGAACGCGCGTTCGCGTTCACGCGCTCGGCGATCTCGGCGACCTCGTCGAGGGAGTCACCGCGTTCGGCGGCCGCGCCGGCGATCTTCTCGACGAGCACGGTGCCGGCGACGCCCCGACGCCCGGCGGTGTACAGCGAGTCCTTCACTGCGACGTCGTCGTTGGTCACCACCGCGCGAACGGTGATGCCGTCGGCCGCCGCCAGGTCGGCCGCGGTCTCGAAGTTCAACACGTCGCCGGTGTAGTTCTTGACGATGTGCAGCACGCCGGCGCCACCGTCGACGGCCTTCGTCGCGGCGAGGATCGGGTCGGGCGTGGGCGACGTGAACACGGCCCCGGGCACCGCGGCATCCAGCATGCCGAAGCCCACGTAGCCGGCGTGCAGGGGCTCGTGCCCGCTGCCGCCGCCGCTCACGATGCCGACCTTGCCGTCGATCGGCGCGTCGGCGCGCACCACGTGGATCGGGTCCATCTCCACGCGCACGAGATCTGCGTGCGCCAGTCCGAAACCGGCGACGGACTCGTCGACGACACGCTTCGGATCGTTGATGATCTTCTTCACGAGCATCCCTTCACCATGGCTGTCGCACGCCACGCGACCGTGCATCGGCGCCGACGCAGCACTCGCGACTCAACCTACGCCCGTCGGGGTCGCCGTGGTAGGAGCATCCGCAAATACAGCGCGCCCATTCCGCGCGGTGCATGGCCTGAGTATGGTGGGCAGTGTTCCGCCCCTGGGCGAAGCCCTCGGGGCCAAGCGAAAAGGATGGAAGGTCGACGTGGACAATCTCGGAATATTGTTCCTCTCGGAACTCGTGGGCACCGCGATGCTGGTGCTCCTCGGCTGCGGTGTCGTGGCCAACGTCGCCCTCGCGAAGACGAAGGGCTTCAACGGCGGGTTCCTCATGGTGACGTTCGGCTGGGGCTTCGCGGTCTTCGCCGGCGTGATCGTCGCCTACGCCTCCGGCGCGCACATCAACCCGGCAGTGACGCTGGGCCTCGTCGCGAACGGTGCGACCGAGTTCGGCAACGCCGCGCTCGACCTCACGGTTCCGGTCAACTTCGTCTCCGTCATCGCCTACATCGGTGCCCAGCTGATCGGCGCCATCATCGGTGCCGTCATCGTCTGGCTCGCCTACAAGCAGCACTTCGATGAGGAGCCCGACCCGGCGCCCAAGCTCGGCACCTTCTCGACGGGTCCCGGCATCCGCAACTACGCATGGAACCTGGTGACCGAGATCATCGGCACGTTCGTCCTGGTCTTCGTCGTGATCGGCTTCGGCCGACAGGGCGATCCCTCCGGACTCGCCTCGCTCGGTGCGCTGCCGGTCGCCCTCCTCGTGGTCGGCATCGGCGTCTCGCTCGGTGGCCCGACCGGATACGCGATCAACCCGGCCCGTGACCTCGGGCCCCGTCTCGCCCACGCGTTCCTCCCCATCAGGGGCAAGGGCGCATCCGACTGGTCCTACTCGTGGGTTCCGGTCGTGGGCCCGATCATCGGCGGCGTCCTGGCCGGCTGGGCGGCGCTCTGGCTGCTGCCGATCATCACCTGACCATCCGGCGGGGCCGGTCCGAACGGGCCGGCCCCGCCGTCTTTCGCACGCAACAGGCCCCCTCGGCATGCGTGCCCACGGGGCATCCGCACAATTGAGAGGAAGTCATGGCCGACTACATCCTGGCGATCGACCAGGGAACGACGAGCACCCGCACGATCATCTTCGACAAGAAGGGGTCGATCGTCGCCACCGGACAGCTCGAGCACGAGCAGATCTTCCCCAGGGCAGGCTGGGTCGAGCACGACCCGCTGGAGATCTGGCGCAACACGCGCGAGGTGATCGGCCAGGCCCTCGGCAAGGCGGACCTCACCCGCCATGACATCGCCGCCGTGGGCATCACCAACCAGCGCGAGACGGCCGTGGTCTGGGACAAGAACACCGGCCAGCCGGTCTACAACGCCATCGTCTGGCAGGACACCCGCACCCAGCCCATCGTCGACCGGCTCGCCGCCGACGGCGGGGTCGAGCGGTTCAAGCAGGATGTCGGCCTGCCGCTCGCCACCTATTTCTCGGGCACGAAGATCGTCTGGATCCTCGAGAACGTCGACGGCGCGCGCGAGAAGGCCGAGGCCGGCGACCTGCTCTTCGGCACCACCGACAGCTGGGTGCTCTGGAACCTCACCGGCGGCGTCGACGGCGGCGTGCACGCCACGGATGTCACGAACGCCAGTCGCACGATGTTCATGGACCTCGAGACGCTCAGCTGGCGCGACGACATCCTCGCCGCGTTCGGCGTGCCGAAGTCCATGATGCCGGCGATCAAGTCGTCGTCCGAGGTCTACGGCACCGTCGAGCCGTCGAGCCTCCTCCGCGAGGTCCCCGTCGCCGGCATCCTGGGCGACCAGCAGGCCGCCACGTTCGGTCAGGCCGCGTTCGACGCCGGCGAGTCGAAGAACACCTACGGCACCGGCAACTTCCTCATCTTCAACACCGACACCGAGGTCGTGCACTCCAAGAACGGACTGCTCACGACGCTGGGCTACAAGCTCGGCGACGCACCGGCCCACTACGCGCTCGAGGGGTCGATCGCCGTGACCGGATCCCTGATCCAGTGGTTGCGCGACAACCTGGGCATGATCTCGAGTGCGGCAGAGGTGGAGGACCTCGCCAAGACGGTGGAGGACAACGGCGGTGCGTACTTCGTGCCTGCCTTCTCCGGACTCTTCGCGCCGTACTGGCGCTCGGACGCCCGCGGGGCGCTCGTCGGCCTCACCCGGTACGTGAACAAGGGCCACATCGCCCGGGCCGCGCTCGAGGCGACGGCGTTCCAGACCCGCGAGGTGCTCGAGGCCGTCAACGCCGACTCCGGGGTGGACCTGACCGAGCTGAAGGTCGACGGCGGCATGATCGCGAACAACACGCTCATGCAGTTCCAGGCCGACATCCTGGGAGTTCCGGTCGTGCGTCCGGTCGTCGCCGAGACGACCGCCCTCGGCGCCGCGTACGCCGCGGGACTGGCCGTGGGATTCTGGTCCGACCTCGACGAGCTCCGCGCGAACTGGCAGGAGGACTCCCGGTGGGAGCCCAAGATGGAGGCCGAGGAGCGCGACCGCCAGATCCGGCTCTGGAAGAAGGCCGTCACGAAGACCTTCGACTGGGTCGACGACGACGTGCGCTGATCACCTGACGACGGGCCCCGCGACATCCGCGGGGCCTGTCGCATGCCCGGCCGCTGTCGCATATGCGCTGTCGCACGCCGGGCTCGCGACAACGTGGCCTGAGTTCAGCGGAGTCAGCGCCTCGTGGCGGCGATCCACTCCTCGAGCTTGCGCGCCGCCGCGCCGCTGTCGATCGCCTCCTCGGCCACCGCCATCTTGTCGCGGAAGCGATCCAGGATCGCCCGCTGGAACTCGGTCGGGTCCTTCGCGAGCGCGAACGACACCAAACCCGCTGCGGCGTTCAGCACGACGATGTCACGTACGGGCCCGCGCTCCCCCGCGAGGACCCGATGCACGATCTCGGCATTGTGCGCGGCATCGCCGCCGACGAGCTGGTCGATGCGCGCGCGCTGGATGCCGAGGTCGCGCGGGTCGAGGTCGTGCTCCTTCACGGTGCCGAGCGAGACCTCCCACATGTGCGAGTGGCCGGTCGTCGTCAGCTCGTCGAGCCCGTCGTCGCCTCGGAAGACGAGCGCGGTCGCGCCGCGGGTCTGGAACACGCCCACGATGAGCGGCACCCGATCGAGATGGGCGACTCCGACGGCGGATGCCTCGGGGCGCGCGGGATTGCACAGCGGGCCGAGGAAGTTGAACACCGTGGGCACGCCGAGTTCGGCCCGTACGGGCCCCGCGTACTTGAAGCCCGGGTGGAACGCGCCGGCGAAGGCGAACGTGATGCCCGCCTCCCCGAGCACCTCGGCGACGCGCTCGGCCGGGAGGGCGAGGTCGAGGCCCAGCGCCGCCAGCACGTCGGACGAGCCCGACGAGGAGCTCGCCGCACGGTTGCCGTGCTTGATCACGGGCACTCCGGATGCCGCGGCGACGACGGAAGCCATGGTCGAGACGTTGACCGTGCCGAAGCGGTCGCCGCCCGTGCCGACGATGTCGAGCGCCATGGGGTCGACCGGCAGTGGCACGGCGTGCTCGAGCACGGCGTCGCGGAAGCCGACGATCTCGTCGACCGTCTCCCCCTTCACCCGCAGCGCGATGAGGAATCCCGCGAGCTGGGCCGGGGTGACGGTGCCCGTCATGACCTGCTCCATGCACCACGCGGCATCCGACACGCTGAGGTCCTCGCCGTCCAGGAGCGCGGAGATGATCGAGGGCCAGGTCTGTTCGGCGGGCATGGCTCGATCCTAGCGAGGGGGTTCAGGGCGGATTCACGGCATGAACCCATCGGAACTTAGGCTTCCCTTACCGTTCGACGTCGAAACGAACGCCGAGGTTGACGAAAACTCAGGCTTGATTTCAGCCATAATGGGGAGCGTGACGAGCACCTCAATCACTTATCAGGCGAGCGCGCCCGTGATCAAGCGACCGAACACCGTTGCGGTGGGCACGATCGTCTGGCTCGGCAGCGAGGTCATGTTCTTCGCGGGGCTGTTCGCGATCTACTTCACGCTGCGGTCGACGTCGCCCGACCTGTGGAACTTCGAGGCCGATCGCCTCAACTTCCCGTTCGCGCTGACGAACACGATCATCCTCGTGCTCTCCTCCTTCACGTGCCAGTTCGGCGTCTTCGCCGCTGAGCGCCTGCAGCCCTATGCGACCGGCTGGAAGCCGACGCAGTGGGGCATGGTCGAGTGGTTCTTCCTCACCTACGCCATGGGCGCCACCTTCGTCGCCGGCCAGATCTGGGAGTACGCCACGCTCGTCTCCGAGGGCATCGCGCTCGACTCGAACTCCTACGGCTCGGCGTTCTACCTCACCACCGGCTTCCACGGCCTGCACGTCACGGGTGGTCTGATCGCGTTCCTCCTCGTCATCGGCCGCGTCTTCGCCGTGAAGAACTTCGGCCACAAGGAGGCGACCAGCGCGATCGTCGTCTCCTACTACTGGCACTTCGTCGATGTCGTCTGGATCGGCCTGTTCCTCGTCATCTACGTCCTCAAATAGAGACAGCAGGAGCTTCACGAACAGCATGCCCGCGAACAGGAAGAAACTGATGAACCGCTCGAAGCGACGCACCGGACGCCGGCACCCGCTCGCCACCGTCGCCCTGCTGGCGCTCGGACTCGTCTTCACCGGCGGGGCGTACGCGGCGCTGAGCACGGGCACCGCCCAGGCCGAGGCCGAGCCGACGTCGCAGGCGACGATCGAAGAGGGCAAGAAGCTCTTCCAGGCCAACTGCGCCACCTGCCACGGCCTCGAGGCACAGGGCACCAACACCGGGCCGAGCCTCATCGGCGTCGGTGCGGCAGCGGTCGACTTCCAGGTCGGCACCGGCCGCATGCCGATGCAGATGCAGGGTCCGCAGGCGCAGCAGAAGCCGCCGCAGTTCGAGGACGAGCAGGTCAAGCAGCTCGCCTACTACGTCGCGTCGCTCGGCCCCGGCCCCGACATCCCCGCCGATCACCTCGTCAACGGCGGCGGCGACGCAGCCAACGGCGCCGAGCTGTTCCGCATCAACTGCGCGATGTGCCACAACGTCGCCGGCGCCGGCGGCGCGCTCACCGAGGGCAAGTTCGCTCCTCCGCTCACCGACGTGTCGGGCGTGCACATCTACGAGGCCATGGTCACCGGCCCCCAGAACATGCCCGTCTTCAACGACCTGAACATCTCGCCGGAAGACAAGCGCGACGTCATCACCTACCTCAAGTACGTGCAGGACAACCGCTCCCCCGGCGGCTTCGAGCTCGGCTCGCTCGGCCCGGTCGCCGAGGGTCTGTTCATCTGGATCTTCGGTCTCGGCGCGATCGTCGCGATCACCGTGTGGATCACGGCGAAATCCAACTAGCGCCCGGCACCGAATACCTCAAGAAGGAGAACCATGGCACAGGACGACCACAGCGGCGCTGATCTCGCCGTTGCCGACTCGTCGCACGCCGCGCACGAACCAGCCGTTTCGCCGGGCACCGCGATCGTCACCACCGACGGGTTCCAGAACCCCGGCTTCCCGCCGCACCGTCCGCGCGTCACCGACGAGGACCCAGGGCGCGAGAAGCGTGCGAGCCGCACGGTCTACACGCTCTTCTACCTGTCGATCGTCGGCAGCGTCTGGGCCGTGGCGGCCTACATGCTGTTCCCCATCGAGTCCAACGACGTCGGCGCGGTTCGCCTGAACAACATGTTCATCGGCCTCGGCGCCACGCTCGCGCTGCTGGGACTCGGCTTCGGCATCGTGCACTGGGGCAAGTCGATCATGGCCGATGTCGAGCTCGCCGACGAGCGGCATCCGGTCGGTGGCTCCCCCGAGACGCAGGCGGCCGCAGTCAAGGTCTTCACCGACGCAGACCGCGAGTCCGGCTTCACCCGTCGATCGGTGATCCGCAACAGCCTCATCGGCGCGCTCATCGCGTTCCCGCTTCCCGCGGTCGTGCTCTTCCGCGGATTCGCACCCCAAGACCAGCTTCCCGTCGAACTGCTCAGCCACACCATGTGGGCCAAGGGCACGCGTCTCACGCTCGACCCGTCGGGCGTGCCGATCAAGGCCGCCGACATCACGATCGGCAGCGCGTTCCACGTCATCCCCGAGGGCCTGGCGGAGCTGGAGCACGGAAAGCTGGAGGAGAAGGCCAAGGCGGCCGTCCTCCTCATGCGCCTCGAGCCGAGTGAGCTCAACCAGGCGCCGGATCGGGAGTCATGGTCGTACGACGGCATCGTCGCCTACTCCAAGATCTGCACGCACGTCGGATGCCCCGTGGCCCTGTACGAGCAGCACACGCATCACCTGCTGTGCCCGTGCCACCAGTCGCAGTTCGACGTGGCCAACCACTGCGAGGTCATCTTCGGCCCCGCCAAGCGCCCGCTGCCGCAGCTTCCGATCGCCGTCGACGATGAGGGCTACCTCATCGCCCAGAGCGACTTCAACGAACCCGTCGGCCCGAGTTTCTGGGAGCGCAGTTGAGTACCATCACCTCTCGCGACGACACGCAGAAGCGGTCGTTCACGGCTGCGGCATCGACCTACGTCAACGACCGCACCAGCCTCGCCGGCTTCGTCAAGGAGCTCGGTCGCAAGGCCTTCCCCGACCACTGGTCGTTCCTCCTCGGCGAGGTCGCGCTCTTCAGCTTCGTCGTCATCCTCATCACCGGCACCTTCCTGACCTTCTTCTTCCAGGCGTCGATGGCCGAGGTCCACTACGACGGCTCGTACGTGCCGCTCAAGGGCGTCGAGATGTCGGTGGCGATGGCGTCGACCCTCGACATCTCGTTCGACATCCGCGGCGGCCTGTTCGTGCGCCAGATGCACCACTGGGGGGCGCTCCTCTTCGTGGCCTCGATCGGCCTGCACATGCTGCGCATCTTCTTCACGGGTGCCTTCCGCAAGCCGCGCGAGCTCAACTGGGTGATCGGCTTCACCATGTTCATCCTCGCGATGGGCGAGGGCTTCACCGGGTACTCCCTCCCCGACGACCTGCTCTCGGGCAACGGCTTGCGCATCATCGACGGCCTGATCAAGGGCATCCCGGTGATCGGAACGTGGACCTCGTTCCTGCTCTTCGGCGGCGAGTTCCCCGGCACCGCGATCGTCGGACGCCTGTACACGCTGCACATCCTGCTGCTGCCGGCGATCCTCGTCGCGCTCATCGCCATCCACCTCGTCTTCGTCGTCGTGCACAAGCACACCCAGTACGCCGCACCCGGCAAGACGCAGCAGAACGCGGTCGGCCCGCCCATCCTGCCGATCTACGCGGCGAAGGCCGGCGGCTTCTTCTTCATCATCTTCGGCGTGCTCGCGCTCATCGCATCGATGTTCACGATCAACCCGATCTGGAGCTACGGGCCGTACGATCCCTCGCCGGTATCGGCGGGCACCCAGCCCGACTGGTACATCGGCTTCGCCGACGGCGCACTGCGTCTCATCCCGCCGGGCTGGGAGTTCGTGTGGCTCGACCGCACCTGGTCGTTCAACATCCTCGTCCCGCTCATCGCGATCGGCATCTTCATCGTCCTCGTGCTGGCCTATCCCTTCATCGAGGCCTGGGTCACCGGAGACAAGCGCGAGCACCACATCGCGGACCGTCCCCGCAATGCCCCGACTCGCACCGCGATCGGCGCTGCCGGCGTCACCTTCTACGCCGGCCTGTGGGCCGCGGCGAGCTCGGACATCCTCGCGACGCACTTCGCGCTGACGATGGAGGGGGTCATCCACGCCCTCCAGGCCGTCGTGGTCATCGGCCCGTTCGTCGCGTACTTCATCACCAAGCGCGTCTGCATCGCGTTGCAGAAGAAGGATCGCGAGATCGTCCTCCACGGGTACGAATCGGGCCGCATCGTGAAGCTGCCCGGTGGCGAGTTCATCGAGGTCCACCAGCCGCTCGACGAGTACGACCGCTGGCGCCTCGTGAGCTACGACGCGTACCAGCCGCTCATGCTGCGGCCGAACGCGCGTGGCAAGATCACGGTCGGCCAGAAGCTCCGTGCGGGCATGTCGCGTTGGTTCTTCGAGGACCGCATCGCACCGGTCACCCGGGGCGAGCTCGAGGCATCGCACTCGACGCATCACTGAGTCACGGCTTCAGACGGAATCGGGCACCGGGCCCATGTCGATCGATTCGACATGGCTC
>NZ_JBFUCL010000109.1:0-10437 GCF_056405255.1 Agromyces sp. P1_H4
GAGCCGTCTCGGCGACGGGCGCCTCCGCCTCGGCGGGGGCCGGCTTGCGGCTCGTCCGCTCGGCGGTCGTGGTCTCGGTGGTGAGGGAGGCGGCCGTGCGCTGCGCCTGGCGCTTCGAGGTCGCCGCGGAGGCCGCACGGCTGCGCGCGGCCGGGCTGGTCGTGCTCGCCGCACGCGCGGCACGTGCCGACTTGGCCGCCTCGCCACGGGCCGACGCCGCCTTCGCGGAGGCGGTGCGCGACGCCGCGGTGCGCTTGGACTGCGGGGTCTGCTCGGCGTCGACGGCCGGCGCGTCCTCAGCGGGCTTCGGTGTCGCGCTCGTCGAGGCCGTCGACCTCGCGGCCGCGGATCTGCCGGCCGACGTCTTCGCGGCGGTCGACTTCGCGGCGGTCGTCTTCCCCGGGCTCGTCTTCGCCGCGGTCGTCTTCGCTGCGGTCGTCTTCGCGGCGGTGGTCTTGGCAGCGGACTTCGCCGCCGTCGACGTGGCGGCCGTGGACTTGGCCGCAGCCGAGCGCGTGGAGCGGGGCTTGGCCGCCGGCTTCGCGGGGCTGTCGGACTCGTTGTCCGCGATGGCGGGACGGCTCGCTGCCCGTGCGCTCGTCGTGCTCCGCGACGCCCGCGGCGCAGCCGACGACCCCCGATCGGCAGACACCCCGGTGCCGGTGCCTTCGGGTTGTTCGTCGTTCTGGTCGGAGCGCGAAACGGAAGTCACCACGCAAACCTACCAACCACCGCGCCGCGAACCCAGTCGTGACGTCACCCGTTGACGCGCTGGGAACCTGTGCATCCCCTGTGCTCTCGATCACGATCCTGCTACGACCACGTCAAGGGGTCGGCGCAGCGGGCGCGGAGCCGATATCCTGAGACCCGGCATAACGGCGTGTCCACATTCGAACTTCCGGATGAACGTGGGGGGAACGCTCGGCAACGAGCGCCCGTGGCATCCGACCATTGAAGGAGATGCAGTGACCACCCAGATCGTGATTCTCGCGGCCGGCATGGGGAGCCGGCTCGGGCGTTCCCTCCCCAAGCCCCTCACCGAGCTCAGCGACGGCCGCACCATCATGCGGCAGCAGTTCGACAACATCGAGCACGCGTTCGGCGCAGGCGCCGCCGTGACGATCGTCGTCGGCTACAAGCTCGAGCACATCATCGAGGCGTTCCCGCAGGCGTCCTTCGTCTACAACGAGGAGTACGACCAGACGAACACCTCGAAGAGCCTCATGCGCGCCCTCTCCGCCTCGCACGCCGGCGGCGTGCTGTGGATGAACGGCGACGTCGTCTTCGACCCGCGCATCCTCGACCGCGCACTGCCGTTCATCGCCCGCGACCAGTCGTTCGTCACCGTCAACACCGCCAAGGTGTCCGACGAGGAGGTCAAGTACACGACCACGGCCGAGGGCTACATCAAGGAGCTCTCCAAGACGGTGCGCGGCGGCCTCGGCGAGGCGGTCGGCATCAACTACGTGTCGAGCCGCGACAAGGCGGCCCTGCTCGGGCACCTCGCCCGCGTCGGCGACCAGGACTACTTCGAGCGCGGCATCGAGCTCGCGATCGAGCAGAGCGGCATGCTCGTCGAGCCGATGGACATCTCCGACCTCTACGCGGTCGAGATCGACTTCGCCGAAGACCTGGAGCGCGCGAACCACTTCGTGTGATCAGCACCACAGCAGTGAAGAGCGGATGCCACGCGGCATCCGCTCTTCGCATMTCAGAGGTCGGCCGGCGACTCCGCCGTGGGCGGCCGACTCAACAGTCGGCCGAAGAGACCGACTGCGCCACGCCCGCCKTGGCGAGCCGCGCTGCGATGACCCGGCCGACCCAGGTGAACAGCACCGGGCTCAGCACCCACAGCGGCAGCGCGATCGCCCACGCCCACCACGCGTAGTGCTCGGCGCCGAGGCCGATGAACACGGCGACGGCGAGCACCAGGCCGGCGAACGCCGCCGAGACGTAGAACATCCACGCGTCCCACCGCCGGTAGCGCGTGATGAGGAACGGCAATTCGATGAGCGCGCCCACGAGCAGGCCGGTGCCGAGGTACCGCCCGATCCACCAGGGGGCGAAGGCGGTGCCGACGAGGCCCGCGATGACCCCGGCGAGCACCGCGGTGCCCGGGCGCCTCAGCAGCGCGAGCGCGACGACGCTCGGAAGGAAGTGCACGCCGACCGTCAGTCCGTAGAGCAGCGGGCCGAAGGCCGCGAACGCCGCCGCGAGGTAGCCGGATGCCCCGGCCACGAGGCCTCCGGCCACCCCGATCGCGGCGCAGCTCAAGAGGACGCGGGTACTGGTGCGGCGCACGACGCTCCTTCCGGACGGGCACGGCACGCGCCGTCGGCCCGGTTCAAACCTACCGCCGCACGGCATCTACGATGAGAGCGTGATGAGCTACGCCGACACGCATCCGCTGCAGCGGACGCCGATGGCGCGGTACCGGCACTCGCTCTGGCTGCTCACCACGCGCGACCTCAAGGTGCGCTACTCCACGTCGGCCCTCGGCTACGTGTGGTCGGTGCTCGACCCGTTGGTGATGGCGGGCATCTACTGGTTCGTGTTCACGCAGGTGTTCGAGCGTCCCGTCGGCACCCAGCCCTACATCGTGTTCCTCCTCTCGGCGCTCCTGCCGTGGATGTGGTTCAACGGGGCCGTGTCGGATTCGACGCGCGCGTTCCTGAAGGACGCGAAGCTCGTGCGCTCGACGATGATCCCCCGCACCATCTGGGTGAACCGCATCGTGCTCTCGAAGGGCATCGAGTTCCTGCTCGCACTTCCGGTGCTCGCCCTGTTCGCGATCGTCTTCGGCGCCCAGGTCGGCTGGCAGCTCGTGCTGTTCCCGCTCGCGATCCTGCTCCAGGCGATCCTGACGGCGGGCGTGGCACTCATCGTGGCGCCGCTCGTGGTGTTCTTCCGCGACCTCGAGCGCGCGGTCAAGCTCATCCTGCGCTTCCTCTTCTACGCGTCGCCCATCATCTACGGCGTCACGAACCTCCCACCCGAGCTGCACGTGTGGGCCGCGTTCAACCCGCTCACGGGCATCTTCGGCCTCTACCGCTCGGCCTTCTTCCCCGACGAGCTCGACTGGTTCAACGTCGCGATCGCCGCGGTCATGTCCATCGCCATCCTCGCCGTCGGGCTCCTCGTCTTCCGGGGCAGCGTGCGCCAGGTGCTGAAGGAGATCTGATGACGGATGCCGCAGCGGCGGCGCTCGCCGCAACGGAGACGCACGCCATCCGCGTGCGCGGCCTCGGGGTCAGGTTCCGTCGCAACCGGCGGGGTCGGCGCAGCTTCAAGGACCTGTTCGCCGGACGCCGCCGTCGTACCCGCCCCGGCGAGTTCTGGGCGCTCCGCGACGTGTCGATCGACGTGCGCCCGGGCGAGGCGATCGGCGTGGTGGGCCGCAACGGGCAGGGCAAGTCCACGCTGCTGAAGCTCGTGGCGGGGGTCATGATCGCCGACGAGGGCACCGTCGAGGTCACGGGCGGCGTGGCCCCGCTCATCGAGATCACGGGCGGCTTCGTCGACGACCTCACGGTCCGCGACAACGTCTACCTCACCGCCGGACTGCACGGCATGACGCGGGCGCAGATCGACGCGAAGTTCGAGGAGATCATCGAGTTCGCCGACATCGGCGACTTCCTCGACACTCCCTACAAGCACCTGTCGAGCGGCATGAAGGTGCGCATCGCGTTCGCCGTGATCTCGCAGCTCGAGGAGCCGATCCTGCTCGTCGACGAGGTCCTCGCCGTCGGTGACAAGGCGTTCCGCGAGAAGTGCTACCGCCGCATCGAGGAGCTCCTCGACGGCGGTCGCACCCTGTTCTTCGTCTCCCACAACGAGCGCGACCTGCGCCGGTTCTGCACGCGCGGGCTCTACCTCGACAAGGGTGCGCTCGTGCTCGACGCCGGCATCGACGAGGTCCTCGACCGGTACAACGCCGAGCACGGCACCGCGTAGCGACGCCCGCCTCGCATACCTCATCGGCGGGGCGCGCGCGAGCCCTCCCCGTTTCGGGCGACCTCCCTGCCGCCGCATCTAGGATCGGCGTCATGGCCGAACGCGTGCACAGGATCACCTCGTTGGGCGGGGACGCGGCCCGCGAGGGTCAGCCGTCCAACTCGCCGACCACGGGGCCGGGGGCCGGCACGTCCCAGCCCTCGGGCACGAGCGGGCCCGGCGGCCGCGCCCCCGACGAGGGTCGTGCGCACGGCATGGAGCGCGGCATCGACACTGTGCTGTCGATCCAGCGACCGGTCGTCGTGGCGCACCTGCGCGGCATCCGCCGACGAGTGCCGAACGCCTCGCCCGACCAGATCGTGCGCATCCTCGAGCGCCGCTACCTCACCGCCGTGACGACCGGCGGCGCCGCCGTCGGCGCGACGGCCGTCATCCCCGGCATCGGCACCGGCGTGACCCTCGTGCTCTCGGGCGTGGAGACGGCCGGGTTCCTCGAGGCCACCGCCCTGTTCGCGCAGTCGGTCGCCGAGGTGCACGGCATCGCCATCGAGAACCCCGAGCGGGCGCGAGCACTGGTGATGACGCTGATGCTCGGGCGCGAGGGCGTCGACCTCGTGCGCCAGTTCGCAGGGCAGGCCGCCGGCGGCGGCATCGCCCGCAACGCCTACTGGGGCGAGCTCATCACGAACACCATGCCGAAGGCGGTCATGGGCACCGTCGTGGACCGGCTCCGGCACGTGTTCGTGCGGCAGTTCGCGGTGCGCGGCGGCGCCGGCATCATCGGCAAGGCCATCCCGTTCGGCATCGGCGCGGCCATCGGCGGCGCGGGCAACCACATCCTCGGGCGCCGGGTGCTGCAGCAGTCGCGCCTCGCGTTCGGGACCCCGCCGGCGACGCTGCCGCTCGAGCTCGAGCCACGGGAGGGCGACGGCGTGCTCACGGCGGCGACCTCGCGGCTGACGCGCGCCGGCGCCGGCCTCGGCGGTTTCGCCGTGGAGACGAGTCGCGGCCTCCGTGCTGCGGCATCGCGAGCGGCACGCAGGAGCCGCCGGCATCCGAAGCCGCCCGAGGTGGAGCGCTAGGCGCCGAGCGCCTCGGCCTCGTCCTCGTCGTCTTCCTCGAACTCCTCGACGTCGTCGTCGTCGGYGTGCAGGGCGGCGAACCGCTCCCACTCCTGCATCAGGTGCTCGACGGCGGCGTGGAAGCGCTCCGTGGTGACCCCGGGCGTGGTGTCGCCGAAGTACCGCTGCACCCACACGCCGAGGCGTTCGAGGGCGTCGGCGTCGTGGGCGACCTCGTCGACGCGTGCGACCATGGCCGCGGCATCCGACACCTCGAGCCACTCGCAGGCCTGGAGGTATCCGCCGGTGTCGATCTGCGCTTCGGGGTTCGCGGGCCGCGTGATGAGCAGCGGCTTGCCCGCCGCCAGGCGGTCGTAGACCATCGCCGAGATGTCGACGATCGCCACGTCGGCCGCGGCCAGCTGCCAGCCCAGCGACGGCCCGTCGTCGAAGACGTGCTGCGCCGTGGCATCCGCGGCATTGGCCGCCGCGATCGCCGCGATGATCTCCCGGTTCGCCGCGCCGTAGGCGGGGTCGACGACGCCCGACCTCGGGTGCGGGCGGTAGATCACGCGATGGCGTCCGGTGGCGAGGAGCCCGCGCACCAAGCCGACGCCGTGCGAGGCGATCGAGCCGTAGGCGGCGGCGCCGCGGTCACCCTCCCACGTCGGCGCGTAGAGCACCACCTCGCGGTCGTCGGGCGTGTACGGCAGCGGCGAGCCGTCGAGGTAGTGGTCGGCCTGCGGGCGCCCGATCGGGATGGCGCGCTTGTCGAAGTCGTAGTCCCAGAGCACCTTCTCGAGCCGCGCCCTGGCCGCATCGCCCGCGATGAAGGCGTAGTCGTAGGCCTTGAACTGGTTCGTGGTCATGTACATCTTGTCGGACTCGCCGTGGTTGATGAACACGTGCCACCGGCGCCCGTACCGCATCATCTGGAAGTTCTTGGCGTTCTGGTTCACGTAGAACACCACGTGCAGGTCCTGGTCCTGGATCACCTGCTCGAGATCCGCCACGCGGCGCACGTAGGCCACCGGCAGCGGCGACTCCGCGAGCAGTTCCAGCGCCGAGCCGGAGGCGCGGCTGAGGATGAGCACCGGATGCCGCCTCGACAGCTCGAGGAGCGGCTTGTACCACTGCCGCAGCTGGTAGAGGTTCACCCGCCCGTCGGCGAAGTAGACGCCGATGCGGAAGTGGTGCGGCTCGAGCGGAGGCTGCTCGGCGAGCCTGGTGACCAGCTCGCGCTGGGCGCGCCGCGACCACATGATGTCCTTGGCCAGCTTGACGGCACGCCGCGTGTCATTCCGCAATCCCACCGTCCAAGGGTAGCGGGCGGTGGCTGCGCCTCAGACGATCGGGGGGCGCCCGGCGAGGGTCATCCGCCAGACGGTGCGCCACCGCATCGGACGCCGCTCCCCCGGATGCTCCCGCCAGCCCGCGCGCCAGCCCGCGAACCAGGCCTTCAACGCGGCCGGCTGGCGCGCCCAGCGCAGCACCTGGATCGCCGTCCACGACCCCACGTAGAACGGCACGAGGACCAGCGGCAGGTTGCGCCGGGCCAGCCACACCCGGTTCCTCGCGTTGAGGCGGTAGTAGTAGGCGTGCCGCGCCGGGTCGATGACCGGATGTCCCGCCTCGAGGTCGCCCGCATACCAGGCGACGTGCCCGGTGTCCCACACGCGCCACGCCAGCTCGATGCCCTCATGCGCGTAGAAGAACGGGTCGGCCCAGCCGCCCGTCGCGTCGAACACCGCCCGCGGCATCAGCACGGCCCCCTCCCAGCAGGAGAACACCCGGCTCGAGTCCGACGCGTCGCCCTTGCGGATGCGCGGGATCCACCGCCGCGGTGACACGCGACCCGTGGGATCGACGACGCGGGGCTGGATGAGGCCGAGCTCGGGGCGCAGCGCCAGCATGCGGCATCCGGTGGCCAGGAATCCCGGGTCGGGCAGGAACGCGTCGTCGTCGAGGAAGAACAGCACGTCGCCGTCGACCTCGGGTACGCCGCGATTGCGCCCGGCGGGGATGCCGAGGTTCTCGGGCAGGTGCAGCGTCTTCACGCCCGCGGGCAGGGCCGGCTCGGCCGTGGCCGGATCCCAGCCGTTGCCGACGCACACGACGTCGACGACCACGTCGTGCTGGTCGAGCACGCTCCGGATGCCGCGGGCCAGGTCGTCGGGACGCGTGCCCATGGTGAGCACCACCACGCCGACGCGCGGGCGGGCGGGGTGACGGCGCGCGCCGCCCGGATCGCCCTGCGTGTCAGGAACGGACACGTCGCGACGCCATGATCGCCACGAAGTGGCCGACCAGGGAGAGGATCGCAAGCGGCAGCAGCAGGCCGACGACCCAGCGGTCGACGACCGGCTGGCCGAGGAACAGGCCGACGAGCGCCGCGCCGAAGGCGATGAGCGTGAGCTCGACCGAGTGGTAGAGCCGGTGGAACGGCAGGAACCGGGCCGCCTTGCGGAGCTTCGCGACGAGTCCGCCGCGCGGCGCCGTCTCGCCGTGCGTGTCGGTGAGCTTCGGCAGGCCGGCGTTCGCCCGCGCGACGTGCACCATGTCGTTGAGCGCCTTGTTGAGCACGATCACGAGCGCGAGGAGGGCGCCGATCGTGGTCCAGAGGAAGTCGGCGGGGAACTCGAGCGGGTAGGCGGCGGCGCGGATGCCGAGCGCGAGCGGGATGAGCGCCTCGGTCGTGTAGTGGCCCACCTTGTCGAGGAAGACCCCGGCGGGCGACGACGTGCGCCGCCAGCGTGCCACCTCGCCGTCGCAGCAGTCGACCAGCATCTGCAACTGCCCGAGCACGACCGCGAGGAGGGCGCCCCAGATGCCCGGGATCAGCAGCGCGGCCGCCGTGGACCAGCCCACGAGGATCATCAGCCCGGTGACGCCGTTCGCGGAGATCGATGTCTTGAGCAGCCACCACGTGAGGTAGGGCGAGAGGTTGCGGAGGTAGAGCGAGGCCGTCCAGTGCTCGGCGTTGCGCCGGCCGCGCACCTCGGGCGGCTGGGCGACGGCGCGGAGCTCGGCGATGCTCGTGGGCCGGGCGTGAGCGTGGCCGGCGGCTTGTGACATCCGCGTCACCTTCCCGTGTGCTTGGCGATGTTGCTCGTCAACGAGAGGAAGCCGAGCACGAAGCCCACACCCCACGAGACGTGTATGCAGGGCAAGACTACGAGAAAGCGGCCGGCCACCGCCGCACCGCGGTGCCGCGCGTACATGAGCGTCGCGGCGACGACGAACAGCAGGTACACGACCGGCACGAGGAATCCGAGCAGCAGCCACGGCGTCGCGCCCACGGCGGCCTGCACGATGCCCGCGATGCCGAGCAGGAGCCCGACGGCCACGCCCACCACCATGACGGGCGGGATGAAGTAGCGGATGCCGTTCGCCGACGGGAACCGGCGTGCGAGCTCACCGCGCCAGAGCCCGGTCGAGAACATCTGCCGGGCGAGCCGCTCGACCGTGGAGCGCGGACGGTAGGTGACGGCGAGCGCCGGCGTGAACCACACCGTGCCGCCGGTCTCGCGGAGGCGGCGGTTGAGCTCCCAGTCCTGCCCGCGCTTGATCGTCTCGTCGAAGAGCCCGACCCGCTCGAGCGAGGTGCGGCGGAAGACGCCGAGGTACACCGTCTCGGCGGGGCCCTCGTGGCCGCCGACGTGGAAGGCCGAGCCGCCGAGGCCGACCTTCGTCGTGTAGGCCAGCGCCACCGCCTGCTCGAAGGGGGTCTCACCCCGGGCGTCCATGATGCCGCCCACGTTGTCGGCGCCGGTGCGCTCGAGCACCTCGACCGCCACCCGGGCGTAGTCGACGGGGAGCATCGAGTGCGAGTCGACGCGCACGACGACGGGGTAGCGCGCCGCGCGGATGCCGATGTTGAGGCCGGCCGGCGTCGACCCGACCTCGTTCTCGAGCACGCGCACGCGGGCGTCGCGGGCGGCGAGGTCGGCCACCAGTTCGCCCGTGCCGTCGATCGAGGGACCGACCGCGATGAGCACCTCGACGGGGCCGTCGTAGTCCTGGGCGAGGATGGACTCGACCGCGGCGCGCACGTGCGAGGCGTCGTTGAGCACGGGCATGACATACGAGACGCCGACGAGCGACGACGGAGTCGTCGGTTGGGGCAGCTCGGGCATGTTCCTCACTCGCTCGGAAGTCGATCGAGCCTAGCAGCCGACCCCCGTGAGGCCCGTGCGAGCACACAGGCGGCGGGGCCGGATCGATGTCGATCCGGCCCCGCCGTCGTGGTCGTGCCGAGGCGTCAGCTCTCGAAGGTGCCGAGCGTCACGGTGACGGTCTTGGAGTCGCCGTCGCGGGTGAAGGTGACCTGCGCCTTCTCGCCGCCGGGCAGCGCCCGCACCTGGGCGGTGAGGTCGGTCTGGTCGGTGATCGGCACGCCGTTGAACTCGGTGACGACGTCGCCCGACTGCAGGCCGGCCTGCTCGGCCGCTCCGCCTGCGCTCACCTCGGAGATGAGGGCGCCGACCGTGTTGCTGTCGGCGTCCGACTCCGCCGAGGTGACCGTCGCGCCGAGGAGGCCGTGCGTGGCCGCCCCGTTGTCGATGATCTCCTTGGCGATGCGCTCGGCCAGGTTCGACGGGACCGCGAAGCCCACGCCGATGTTGCCGGCCTCGCCGCTCGAGCCACCGGCCGAGAGGATGGCGACGTTGACGCCGATGAGCTCGCCCTCGGAGTTCAGGAGCGCGCCACCGGAGTTGCCGGGGTTGATCGCGGCATCCGTCTGGATGACCGGGAGCGACACCTGGCCCGAGGCCTGTGCCTGGGGCGCCTCGGGCTGCGAGCCGTCGGGGTTCGGCAGGTCGAAGAAGAAGTCGAACGGGCTCTGCTCGGAGCCGTCGCCGCTGTCGCCCTGGCCGCTGTCGCCCTGGCCGCTGTCGCCCTCGGTCGAGTCGTCGGGCGTCGCCGGCGCCGCCGAGGACGCGACATCGATCGAGCGGTTCAGCGCACTCACGATGCCGTTGGTGACGGTGCCCGACAGGCCGAGCGGCGCGCCGATCGCGATGGCGGTGTCGCCGACGTTGAGCTTGTCGGAGTCCGCGAAGTCGAGCGGCGCGAGGCCTGAGGCATCCACCAGCTTGATGACCGCGAGGTCGGAGAGCGGGTCGGTGCCCACGAGCTCGGCGTCGTAGAGGTGGCCGTCGTTCGTCTTCACCTGGATGGTCGGGTCGCCGGTCGCGCCGTCGAGGGTCACCACGTGGGTGTTGGTGAGCACGTAGCCGTCCTCGGAGAGGATGATGCCGGAACCGGTGCCGCCGGCCTGGCCGCCGGTGACCGAGATGGTCACGACGCTGGGGCTCGCCTTGGCGGCGACCGCGGTGATCTGGTTCACCGAGTCGGTGTCGTTGACGACGATGTTCTGGGCGCTGCCCGCGCTCTCGGACGACGCGGGAGCATCATTGCC
>NZ_JBFUCL010000110.1:0-10418 GCF_056405255.1 Agromyces sp. P1_H4
CGCTCGCCGGCGCGGTCGGGGTGGCCGGCGCGGTGGGCGTGGCGGTCTGGGTGGGCGTCGCGGAGGTCGCCGGCGGAGTGGTCGGCGTGGTGCCGCCGCCCGTGCAGGCGGTGAGGAGCAGGGCCAGCGCGCTGGCGGCGAGCGCGGACGTGGCGGTTCCGGCGATGCGGGTCACGGGTTCAGGCTAGGCCGGTTACCGCCGGCTGGGGTCAACGGATGCGGCGTGGCATCCGTCGCACTACCCTGTTGGGCGAACGGGCTGTACCAACCCGGCGAGGAGGTCGAGCATGAGCGACAGCAGGGGACGCGACCAGGACCCGCCCGACGAGCGCGGGGTCGCCGACAGCGCGCGCGAGCAGGCGCGCCTCAAGGAGGAGCACGCCCGCGAGCTCGGCGTGGACCCGTTCTGGGAGGGCGCGAACATCACCGAGAGCGACGGTCCCGACCTCGAGGCCGGCGACGACCTCGACCTCGGCGGCGGGCACCGAACGCCGCGCGACTAGCGGTGTCGGCGGCATCCGTCGCCTTCGCATGAGGTCCGTCACAACTTCGCGGCCTGCGGGGTCGTAACTCGTGACAGGTCCGGTCGAGTCGTGAGAGAAGAGCGGGAGCACTGGGTTTCAGGCGGCCTCCATCCCCCCATCGGAGGTTGCGCCAAGCAGACCACGGCTGGTCCCACCCGCCACCGAGACCTGATCACCACGGATGCCGCATGGGCGGCCCGTGGCGTCGGCGCGGCGGCATCCGCTCGGCGTCTGAGGCATCCGCGCGCCGTCTGAGGCATCGGCCTCGCCGTCTGAGGTGGCCGCGCACCGTCTGAGGTACCTGCCGGCCTGCGTGCGCGTGAAACATAGGGCACCCGCCCGATACGGCGACCCCACCTCAGCGAGGAGTCTGATCTCAGCGGCCGGAACATGACCGCGAAGGCCCGAAGGGATCGGCACCATGGAACTCGCATACGTCTTCGTCGCACAGACGCTCCAGACCCACGACGAGCTCGTCGCAGCTCGCGTCAACGAGCAGCGGCGCATCACCGCCGAGCGTCGCGCCGATGACGGCGAGCGGTCGTTGCAGCGGCACGGCCAGGGGCTCGGGCACCGGTTCGCCGAGTGGCGGCGCGGACGCCAGCACGACCCCATTCAGGGGCTGCCGGTCGCGCACTGACAGGGCGGGTGCTCACGAGTCCGAACCTGCCCGAAGAGGGGTGGTGCGCGCCCTCGCCGAGCGAGGCCGAAGTCGAGTAGCCTCCGCTCATGGGACGCACGATCGTCGCAGCGCTGCGGCAGGTCATCGATGACTTCGCCGACGCCGGCAGCACTGACCCGATGGCGGTGTCCGCGAGCACCGAGCTCGGGCTGGCCGTGCTCCCGCTGCTCGCCCTCGTGGGGTCGCTGACGGCTGCGGTCTGCGTCGGGTCGCTCGTCGTCGGGTGGCTTCGCAGGCCCGATCGCGGCACGAGCCTCGCGGTCACCGACCCCGAGACCGCGGGGCTGCTTCCGGTCGGGTTCGTCTCGGGCGCCGCGGCGGGGCGGTGGCTGCCGGCGACCGTCATGATGCTGGCGGCCAACGGGGTCATCGGCATCGAGGATCGGCGCCGCATCCGGAGCGGTGATGGGGAGGCCGCTGGCGCGGCCGATGCGGCGGATGCCGCGGGGCAGGCCAAGGACATCCACCTCGTGTACGACGGCGAGTTCCCGTTGTCGGTGTTCCGCACGGATGCCGAGGCGGGCGACCGCTCCGACGGAACCCTGCTCGCCATGCTCGCGCCGGGACTCTCGGGCGGGTCGCTCATGCTGCGGCCCGGGGCGAGCGTCGACGTCGACCGCGTCGTGAAGGACAACGGGCCGCTCCTGACGGTGACCCGCGAGGGATTCCGCGACGCTGCCGGCTGGTATCGCGAGCGGCGCCCGGGCGGCCGGCTCCGGGCGGCGACCATCGGCGGCATCGCCGGCCTGGGCTTCGGCCTGCTCGCGCTGAGCTTCGGGGACGATGCCACGAACTCCATCGCCTGGAGCGCCATCCTCATCGGCGGGGTGTCGCTGCTCCTGCGCGTGTTCCTCCCGCGCTTCATCCCCCTGAACGACGCCGGACTGCACCTTCGCGAGCGGGCAAACGAGCTCCGCGAGGTCGTCGCGGGCACGGAGGTCACGACGGCTGCGATGGGCCAGAAGCTGCTGCCCTGGGCGGTGCTCTTCGACGAGGCATCCGTGCTGCGCCGCTTCGCCGAGGAATCCGAAGCGTCGGATGACCCGCCCGCCTGGTATCGCTCGACCGCGCCGTTCTCGGCCGAGCGCCTCACCTCATGCCTCACCATCGTGTCGACCCAGCTGTCGCAGCCCATCGTGGTCGGCGGCGGTGCGCTCAGGCGGAGCGAGGACTCGCGCTTCGGCGTGCCGATGATCGGGGACACCCGATGGGGGTGGGGTGGCGGGTACTTCGCGGGCGACGGCGGAGGGGCGTGGGCGTCCGGCTTCGGAGGCGGGGACGGGGGCGCGTTCGGCGGCGGCGGCGGGTTCGACAGCGGGGGCGGCGGTGGCGGCTTCGGCGATGGCGGCGGGTTCGGCGGCTTCGACGGCGGTGGCGGCGGAGGAGACGGCGGTGGGGGGAACTGAGTCGCGGGGAACTGAGTCGGGGCGAACTGAGTCGGAGGACTTGTCCTCCACAGGCCGCGATCCACGCACCGAATACACAGGCTGACCGGCGCTTTTCGGGCCAGTCCGATGTCAGTGGTGCCCGTGAGAATGGTCCTATGACCGGCATACCCGACGCGCTCGAGCAGCTCCGCTCGAGGCTCTGCGACGTGCTCCGGTTCGATGAGGCGTCGTGCCTGCGCGACGACGAGCTCCTCGCCGTCGTGAGCGCGCTCGAGGCGCTGGGTCGCGTCGTCGATGCGCGTCGAGCGGCGTTCGCGGGCGAGGTCGGCGAGCGCTCGCGCGTCGAGCTCGGCGACCAGCGCCTCTCCACGCGCCGTGGTTGCCGGTCGGCCGCCGAGCTCCTCGAACGGGTCACGCAGGTCTCGGCATTCGAGGCGCGACGCCGCATCTCGCTCGGGTCGGCCACTCGGGCGCGCGTCGGCTTCTCGGGCGAGCCGATCGAGCCCGAGTTCCCGCAGGTCGCTGCGGCGCTCGCCGCGGGAGAACTCGGGGCGGATGCCGCGGGCACGATCATCCGCGAACTCGACCGAGCGCGTCCCCACGCAGACCCGGTCGAGTTCGCGGCCGCCGAGCAGGCGCTGGTGGGCGAGGCGCTCGGGCGGGGCGACGGCGGGCCGGTCCGCTGCACCTCCGACGAGCTGCGGGTGCAGGCGCAGGCGTGGTCGACGTTCCTCGATCAAGACGGCCGCGAGCCCGACGACGAGCGTGCGATGCGCCGCCGCGGGCTCCGACTCGGTCGAGCGCGCAACGGACTCGTGCCGCTGACCGGTGAGCTCATGCCCGAGGTCGCGGCGAGGCTCACACGACTCTTCGATGCGCATCTCTCGCCTCGCGCCGGCCTCGGCTTCCACACCGACGACGAGCGCGCGAGCTTCGCCGAGTCGGGCGAGCAGCGCACCGCCGATCAGCAGCGCCACGACGTGCTCGCGGCGGCGCTCGACACCGCCGCCCGGTCGGGCGAGCACCCGACCATCGGCGGTGCAGCGCCGACCGTGCTCGTGAGCGTGCGTGCCTCCGACCTCGCGGCCGAACGCGGCGTGGCGCACGCCGACGGTGTCGACCTTCCGATCTCGCTTCGCGCGGCGCGGCACATGATCTGCACGGGCGGCACCCAGTCGGTGGTCTTCGACGACGACGGCCGCATCATCCGGCTCGGTTCCCCCGAGCGTTGCTTCACGCCGCACCAGCGTCGGGCGATCACCGTGCGCGATGGCGGATGTCTCATTCCCGGGTGCTCCGTGCCCGCCGCCTGGTGCGAGATCCACCACGTCATCCCCGACGCCGACGGCGGCCCGACCCACCCCGACAACGGCGTGCTCCTGTGCTGGTTCCATCACCGCACCATCGACACCTCGGGGTGGGCCATCCGGATGCTGCGGGGCGTGCCGCACATCCGCCCTCCCGCCTGGCTCGACCCGGGCGGCGGCTGGCGCCCGGTCACGAAGTCCCCGACGCGGCTCGCCGATCAGCGTGACCGGCGGCGCGAGAAACAGCCTGCGGCGTGACGGGGTGAGGGCGAGGGCATGAGGGGCGGCAGATGCGGAATGCGTGTTGCCGTGATGCGTGATGCGTGAGGGGAACACGCATGAGGGTGGGCGGATGCCGCGTGGCATCCGCCCACCCTGGAGGGGCCGCGGTGAGAAGGGGACTCGGCGCTACTTCACGCGCTTCAGCTTCTTCACCGCCTTCTCGACGAGCTTCGTGGCCTCCTTGACCTCGGACTTCGTCGCGGTCGAACCCGCTATCACGACTTCGCCGATCGCGACCGCCTCGTCGAGCGTGGCGAGCGAGGCATCCGTATAGAGCGAGCGGTCGACCGCGGCAGCCGACGCGAGCGCTGCCGCAAGCGCCGTCGTGTCGACCGGCACCGCCACCGACGCCGCCACGAGCCGCACGTCATCGAACACGCCCCACGCACCCGCCGACAGCGCGAACGACGCCGCGATCTCGACGACCCCGTCGGCACCCACGACGACGTTGGGCACCACGGCGGTGTGGAACTCGTTCCACGCCGTGAACGACAGCGGCGCACTTACCGTGCCCGCCGACGTCGTCGCCGACAGCACGCGCGAGTCTCCCGCCGGCGAACCCGTGCCCTGCGTCGTCGCCTGCAGCGAGTAGGTGCCCGCCGGCACGCCCGTGATGCGCTGCCTGGACGACGCCGTGTAGGGGGTGCCGTTCCAGAACGTGACGGCGTAGTCGCCGTCCGACGCGTCACCCGTCTGCGTCCGAGCGGCCGGCCCGGTGAGGGTCCAGGCGCCCAGGTCAGCCGACTCGAACGACCCGTTCTGCACGAGGTTCGCCGCGAGTACGGTGACCGACGCCTCCACGGCGAGCCCCGTCGAAGTCATGCCCGGGATCGTGTACTCGCCCGGCCCCCGGATCCACGACACGGCCTTCGACCACGCGACCGACGGATGCTCCGTGGTGCCGTCGTTGTAGGTGACCGTGATCGTGGCGGGCAACGACACCGGCGTGCCATCCGTCACCGACAGCGCGACCTGCTCGACCGACACGATCTCGCGCGGAGCCACCGCGCCCGTGCGCGCGTACTCGAACGTGCGCAGCGACTCGACGGGCGTGCCGTCCCACGCGAAGAGGGCCTGGTTGTCCCACGCCGACCCGCCGTAGTACTCGCCCACGTGCACCGGGTCGTAGTCGGATGCCGCCGACGTCGCCCAGCCCGATCCGTCGCGCTCCCACAGCAGCCGGTTCGCCTCGACCGCCGACGGCGGACCGACCGGAAGCCACGCCGGCTCCCAATAGAAGACCCCGATGCCCGCGTCGCCGACGGCCGACACCGCCGCGATCACGTCGCGCAGCGCGGTGGCCTGGCCCTGCACGCTCGCCGGGTACTGGTCGGTGATGGTGTCGGCGCCGATGACGTTCGGGTAGCCGTCGCCGTCGTCGAGCGTGCGCGCCCACGACGTCTCGGCCACCATGACCTGCTTGCCGTACGTCGTCGCGATCTGCGACAGCACCGCCGTCAGGTTCTCCGCCGTGCCGTGCCAGTACGGGTAGTACGAGCTCGCGAACACGTCGTAGTCCACGCCGAACGACGCGAGGCCCGCGGCATACGTCGCGTAGCGTCCGGGCGTCTCGGGGTTCGTGAAGTGCACGGCCACGAGCGCGTCGGGCAGCACCTCGCGCACCGCCGCGCTGCCCGCCGAGACGAGCGCCGCGAACTGCGCGTCGATCGCGGTGCCCGCACGGGCGTGCCCCGCGATGCCGTTGTTCGTCTCGTTGCCGACCTGCACCATGGAGACGTCGACCCCCGCGTCCTCGAACGACTGCAACGCGTCGGCCGTGAAGTCGTGCAGCGCGGTGACCGTCTCGGCATCCGAGAGTCCCGCCCACGCCTTCGGCGCGAGCTGGCGAGCGGGGTCCGCCCAGAAGTCCGAGTAATGGAAGTCGACGAGCACGCTGAGCCCCGCGGCGGTGGCCCGCTCGCCGATCTCGACCGCGCGTGCGACATCCACGTTGCCGCCGCCGTAGCCCCGGCCCGAGGCGTCGAACGGGTCGTTCCACACGCGGATGCGCACCGTGTTCACACCATCGTCGGCGAGCACGTCGAACAGGTCGGCCGGCGCCCCGGACTCGTCGCGGAACACGACGCCGCTCTCCTCGAGCGACAACACGCTCGAGACATCCACGCCGTTCACGAAGTCGGACGCGAGTCCGTCGACCTTCTGCACGAAGATGCCGGCGTCGACGGGGCCGTCGCCTGGGGCGGCCTGGTCGGATGCCCCGGTCGATTCGGATGCCACGGCCGCCGACGCGCCCGCGGGCACCGCGACCAGGGTGGCGAGCGCCGCCGCGAACGCGACGACCCCCGCTCGTCTGAACTGTCTCTGCACGATGCGTGCTCCCTCTGGGTTCGGCAGCCTCGAGGGTCGCCGCCCCGGAGGGCGAACGGGTCCGCGACGCTGCGGTGTCGTTCCGTCCGGGTGGACCGAACGCGGTGGTGCTGTGGGTATGGAGTTGTGGGTGGCGGTGGTGAGCTGTGGCAGTGAGCCGTCAGCTCGCGGCGGCCGCGGCGCCCGAAAGCCGGATGACCCGCGTCGCGCCCGACCGCACGAGCGTCGCGGCATCCGTCACGTCGCCGGTCGCGACATCCGTGCCCGGCGCATCGATCACGGCATCGCGCTCGGCGTGGTTGATCGCGACGAGGTAGCGCGTGCCGTCGTCGGCGACCCGGATGACCCGCTCGAGCCCCGTCGGCGGCGGCACGACCGTCAGCCCCGCGTCGGCCAGCACGTCGTCGATGAAGGCGCCGAGCGTGGCGCCTTCGTACCGCGTCGAGAGGTACCAGGCGGCTCCGTCGCCGAGCGCATTTCGCGTGATCGCGGGTCGTCCGGCGGCCGGTCCGTCGATGAAGTGCTCCACGGATGCCGCGCCCTCGAGCACGATCTCGTCGGTCCAGACCGTGCCCGCCGCCCCGCCCGTCACGGCGACGCGCCCGCCCTCGCGGAGCGGCTGGAACTCCTCGATCGTGAGCCCCAGCACGTCGCGCAGCCGGCCCGGGAACGGCCCGGCCGGCACCGCGTCGAACTCGTCGACGATGCCCGAGAAGTACGACACGGCGAGCACGCCGCCGCCCTCGACGTAGGCGCTCAGGTTCGCCGCCGACGCCTCGTCGAGCAGGTACAGCGACGGCGCGAACACTGCCGCGTAGCCCGACAGGCCCTGCGACGGGTGCACGAAGTCGACCGTCACGCCGAGCTTCCACARCTCGGCGTAGAACGCCTCGAGCCGCTCCCGGTGCGAGAGGTCGACCGACGGCCGCCACTCGAGTTCCTGCGCCCAGAACGACTCCGTGCTCCAGACGATGGCGACGGATGCCTCGACGCGGCTGCCGCGCAGCTCCGACAGGTCGCCCACCAGGTCGCCGAGCGAGACCACCTCGTTCCACACCCGTGACGAGCGCCCGGCGTGCGGGAGCATCGCGGAGTGGAACTTCTCGGCGCCGAACCTGCTCGCCCGGAACTGGAAGAACATGATCGCGTCGGCGCCGCGCGCGAGGTGCGACATGCTGTTGCGCGCGAGCTCGCCGGGCCGCTTCGCGACGTTGCGCGGCTGCCAGTTCACGGCCGACGTCGAGTGCTCCATGAGCACCCACGGCCTGCCGCCGGCGAGCGAGCGGGTGAAGTCGGCGTCCATCGCGAGCATCACGTGCGCGTCGGCGCGCGAGGCCGTGAGGTAGTGGTCGTTCGACACGAGGTCGACCTCGGGCGCCCAGCGCCAGTAGTCGATCGCGGGGCAGCTCGTGGCCATGAAGTTCGTCGTGATCGGCTGCGTCGCGTGCCGGCGGATCGCGTCGCGCTCGAGCACGAAGCACTCGAGCAGCGCGTCCGAGCTGAACCGCTTGAAGTCGAGCTGGTGCGCCGGGTTCGACACGCTCGCCGACTGCCGCGGGGCATCCACTTCGTCCCAGGCGCCGTACACCTGGCCCCAGAACGTCGTGCCCCACGCGGCGTTGAGGGCGTCGAGCGAGCCGTAGCGCCGCTCGAGCCAGCGCCGGAAATTGAGCACGGATGCCTCGTCGAAGCTCTCGGCGACCGGCGCCCCGTACTCGTTGTGCACGTGCCACATCACGACGGCGGGGTGCTGCGCGTATCGCTCGGCGAGCTTCTCGGCGATGGCCGCGGCCGCGCGCCGGTACTCGGGGGAACTCGGCGACACGATGCCGCGCGAGCCGAATCCGAGCATCACGCCCTCGCGGGTCACGGGCCGCGCCTGCGGGTACGCCTTCCAGAACCAGGCCGGCGGCACGGTCGTGGGGGTGCCGAGGTCGACGTCGATGCCCGCTCCCGCGAGCAGGTCGAGCACCTCGTCGAGGAACGAGAAGTCATACGCGCCCTCGCGCGGCTCGAGCAGCGCCCACGAGAAGATGCCGACGCTCACCAGGTTGACGCCCGCCTCGCGCATGAGCTCGATGTCCTCGAGCCAGGTCTCGCGCGTCCACTGCTCGGGGTTGTAGTCGCCGCCGAAGCGGATCGCCGAGGTGCCGGGAATCCAACCGCTGCGCGCGGCGGCGTCCGCGGCGGCATCCGGTGCGGTGGCCGTGGCCCCAATGGCGGCGGCATCCGGTGCGGCAGCCGTGTCCGGCGCGGTCTTCGAAGGCATGGAGCGTTCTCCCTTGAAACTGTGTGCGGTCACAGTTGTAACACAGCAGCACTGCACTGCACCATCGGCAGACTCAGGAGTTGACACAAAAGCTGGGCTGTGCGTTACTGGGATCGCTCACAGGCACAGCGCAGTCCTTCTCGATCGCGCACCGCCCACGGGCATCCGCAATCACAGCTTTCGACAAGGAGGACGAATGCGTGCAGCATTCCGCACCGGCGCCATCGCCGCCGTTGCAGCCGCGGCGCTGATCATGACGGGCTGCTCGGCCGACACCGGCTCAGGGGGCAGCGCCGACGACCCGGTAGAGCTCACCTACTGGGCCTGGGCGCCCAACCTCGACAAGGTCGTCGACCTCTGGAACGACCAGAACCCAGACATACAGGTCACCGTGAACAAGCAGGACGGCGGCGACCCCGCGATCACCAAGCTCCTCACCGCCATCAAGGCCGGCAGCGGCGCACCCGACCTGATCCAGGCCGAGTACCAGAAGATCCCCACGCTCGTCTCGAGCGACGCGCTCGCCGACCTCGCGGGCACCGACGCCGCCGACCTGTCGGGCGACTTCCCCGACGGCGTGTGGGACTCCGTCACCCTCGGCGGCGACGCGCTCTACGCGATCCCGCAGGACACCGGCCCCATGATGTTCTTCTACCGCGACGACATCTTCACGCAGCTCGGCCTCACCGTGCCCACCACGTGGGACGAGTACGCCGCGACCGCGCGCGCCCTGCACACCGCAGACCCCACGAAGTACCTCGGCACGTTCTCGTCGAACGACGCCGGCTGGTTCACCGGCCTCTCGCAGCAGGCGCAGGCCGAGTGGTGGTCGATCGACGGCGACGCCTGGGGCGTCGGCATCGACGAGGAGCCCACCCAGCAGGTCGCCGACTACTGGGGTGGACTCGTCGAGGAGGGCGTCATCGACAACAAGCCGATGTACACCCCCGAGTGGAACGCGGCCCTCAACGACGGCACGCAGGCCGGCTGGCTCGGTGCCGTCTGGGGACCCGGCGTGCTGAGCGGCAACGCCGCCGACACCGCGGGCCTCTGGAAGGCCGCGCCGCTGCCCAACTGGGGCTCCGACGTGTCGAACGGCAACTGGGGCGGCTCGTCCACGGCGGTCACCTCGCAGTCCAAGAACGTCGACGCCGCGGTGAAGTTCGCCACCTGGCTGAACACCGACCCCGAGGCGGTGCAGGCGCTCGTCACCGAGACCGGCATCTACCCCGCGTCGACGGATGCCGCGGCATCCGCCCTCACCGAGGCGCCCGAGTTCTTCAGCAACCAGCCCGACTTCTACGACGTCGCCGCCGAGGCCGCCCAGGCCGTCGCGCCGTTCCAGTACGGCCCGAACGTGAACGTCACGTTCAGCGCCTACAACGACGAGTTCGCGAAGGCCGCCGAGTCGAAGACGCGCCAGGCGTTCCTCGACGCGGTCGCCGCGATGCAGCAGATCACGGTCGACGACCTCGAGTCGAGCGGCTTCACCGTCGTGAAGTAGCCGACGGCGAGGGGGTGCCGGATGCCGGTGCCCCCTCGTCCCGGCCACGAGCCCCTCGCTCAGGCCAACGACAGGACCAGGAAGGACCCGACGATGACCGCAACGGTCGCAACCCGGCCCCCGCGCAGCGGCGT
>NZ_JBFUCL010000111.1:0-10410 GCF_056405255.1 Agromyces sp. P1_H4
GTCCTGGACGTGCGACKCGAGCGTGCGATCAGAGGAACGCGAACGGCAGCATCGCAAGGCCGAAGACCAGTGCGCCGATGGTGAAGAGCACCGTGCCGGCGAGCATGACGCCGTTGAGGACGATGCCCCAGATCGCCATCGTGCGCGACTGCGGCTCGCGCTGCAGGGCCATGACGCCGAGCACGAGGCCGGCGACCGGCACGAAGAAGGTCGAGCTCGCGACGATCGAGACGAGGCCGAGCACGAGGCTGGCGATGCTGAACCCGCGCGACTCCGCCGTGGGCGCGGCTCCCGGCGCATATGGGTTCGGCTCGCCGAACGGCGCCTGCGGCTGCGAGGTGGGCGTTGCGGTGGTCATGGTCATGTTCTCCTGTTCGTGGGGTGTGCTTCCACGCTACGGRTGCCGCACGGCCGGCGACATGGGGCTATCCCCCCGATCCCGCGGTGGCACGCCCGCGCGTGCCCCCGGTGGCGCCCTCCCCGACGGATACGATCGCAGGGATTCGGCCCCTCACGATCGGAGCAGCATGCACCTGCCCTGGACCGTCCACGGCGACGGAGCCCACGTCGCGCCCGGCGAGGTCGTCGCGCCCGGCGAGCGCCTGAGCTGGCCGCGCACCATCGGCCTCGGCGCCCAGCACGTCGTCGCGATGTTCGGCGCGACCTTCCTCGTGCCCATCCTCACGGGCTTCCCGCCCGCGACGACGCTGTTCTTCTCGGGCGTCGGCACCATCCTGTTCCTCGTCATCACGCGGAACCGGGTGCCGAGCTACCTGGGCTCCTCCTTCGCGTTCATCGCACCGATCCTCGCGGYGATGGGCGCCGACGTCGACGACCCCATGGGCGCCGCCTTGTTCGGCATCGTCGTGGTGGGCATCCTGCTCGCCCTCGTCGGCCTCATCGTGCAGTGGGGCGGCACCGGCTGGATCGACGCGCTCATGCCACCGGTCGTCGCGGGTGCCATCGTCGCACTGATCGGGTTCAACCTCGCGCCGGTGGCGAAGTCGAACTTCGAGCAGGCGCCGCTCACGGCCCTCATCACGCTCACCGCGGTCATCGTGGCGAGCGTCGCCTTCCGCGGCATCCTCGGGCGCATGTCGATCCTGCTCGGCGTCGTGATCGGCTACGTCGCCGCGGTCGTGCAGGGCGAGGTCGACTTCGGCGCGGTGGCGGATGCCGCGTGGGTCGGCCTGCCGCAGTTCCACCTGCCCGCGAACCCGTTCGCCGACAGTGCCGTCTGGGGCATGCTGCCGGCGTTCCTGCCCGTGGTGCTCGTGCTCATCGCCGAGAACGTGGGACACATCAAGGGCGTCGCGCAGATGACGGATGCGTCGATCAACGCCTCCACCGGACGCGCGCTGTTCTCCGACGGGCTCGCCACCACGATCGCGGGCTTCTTCGGCGGCTCGGGCACCACGACCTATGGCGAGAACATCGGCGTCATGGCCGCGACGCGCGTGTACTCGACGGCCGCCTATTGGGTCGCCGGCCTCTTCGCCGTGCTGCTCGGCCTCTCGCCCAAGGTCGGCGCGGTGATCAACACCATCCCGCCCGGCGTGCTCGGCGGCATCACCACCGCGCTCTACGGCCTGATCGGGATCATCGGCGTGAAGATCTGGATCGACAACCGGGTCGACTTCACGAGCCCCGTGAACCAGTTCACCGCCGCGACGGCGCTCATCATCGGCATCGCCGACTTCACGTTCAGCTTCGGGGAGGTCTCGTTCAACGGCATCGCGCTCGGCACGATCGCCGCGATCGTCATCTACCACCTGATGCGCGGCATCGCCCGCGTGCGGGGCACCGACGGCCCGCCGGCCGCGCGACCGGATCAGCCGCCGAGCAGCGTCTCGATCGGACCCCGCACGAAGTAGACGAGGAATCCGGCCGCGACGATCCAGAGCAGCGGGCTGATCTCGCGGGCCTTGCCCGAGCACGAGCGGATGACCACCCAGCTGATGAAGCCGGCCCCGATGCCGTTGGCGATGGAGTAGGTGAGCGGCATCACCGTGATGGTGAGGAACACGGGCAGCAGCACCGAGAAGTCGGCCAGGTCGATGCCGCGGATCTGCGCCATCATGAGCGCGCCCACGATGACGAGCGCGGCGGCGGCGACCTCCGAGGGCACGATGGAGGTCAGCGGCGTGAAGAACATCGCGAGCAGGAACAGTGCGCCGGTCACGAGGTTCGCGAGGCCCGTGCGCGCGCCCTCGCCGATGCCCGCACCGGACTCGATGAACACCGTGTTCGACGAGCTCGACGTGAAGCCGCCGGCGACGGCGCCCACGCCCTCGACGATCAGCGCGGAGCGCAGGCGCGGGAAGTCGCCGCGCTCGTCGGCGAGGCCCGCCTCCTTGGACAGGCCCGTGAGCGTGCCCATCGCGTCGAAGAAGTTCGTGAACACCAGGGTGAAGACGAGCATGAGGGCGGCGAGCACGCCGATCCGCTCGAAGCTGCCGAAGCTCACCTGGCCGACGAGCGAGAGGTCGGGCAGGCTCACCCACTGCTCGGGGAGCGCGGGCACCGAGAGTCCCCATCCGCCGTCGTTGTCGACCTTGGAGCCGAAGTGCCAGATGGCCTCGGCGATGAGGGCCAGCACCGTGCCGCTCAGCAGGCCGATGAGGATCGCCCCGCGCACCTTGCGCGCGACGAGGATGCCCGTGAGCAGGAGGGTGACGACGAACACCAGCGTCGGCACGGTGGCGATGGAGCCGCCGACCCCCAGCCCGACGGGCGGCGACGACAGGCCCGTCGACGTGACGAATCCCGCGTCGACGAACCCGATGAAGGCGATGAACAGGCCGATGCCCACGGTGATGGCGATCTTCAGCTGCAACGGCACGGCGTCGAAGATGAGTCGTCGCAGGCCGGTCGCGGCGAGCAGCACGATGATGAGGCCGTTGATGAGCACGAGGCCCATGGCCTCGGGCCAGGTGACCTGGCCGACGACGCTCACCGCGAGGAACGAGTTGATGCCGAGGCCCGCGGCGAAGGCGAACGGCAGCCGCGCCACCACGCCGAACAGGATCGTCATGACCCCGGCGGTCAGGGCGGTGACCGCGGCGACCTGGGCGAACCCGAGCTGGTCGCCGTCGACGTCGGTCGCGCTCGACAGGATGATCGGGTTCAGGATGACGATGTAGGCCATCGTCACGAACGTCACGAGGCCGCCGCGCACCTCGGCGCCCACGGACGAGCCGCGTGCGGTGATCTCGAAGAAGCGGTCGAGGGCGGACGTCGAGCGCGGGCTCTCGGGCGGGACGTCGGTACGGGTGGAAGTCGTCACGCGACGACCCTAGCCGCGCATCGGCTGACGCTGCACACCTGAGGGATCCTCTGCGTCAGTTGAGGAACCCGTGGAGCACCGGCACGATGAGGTAGATGCCGACGACCACGGCGATCGCGCTGACCACGAAGCACACCCGGGCGCCGATGAGCGCCGCGCGCTTCTGCCCCTCGGTGAGCGGGCTCTTCTTCGCGGCCTTGGCCGCCTTCTTCGCCGCGGCCTTCGCCTCGGCAGGGGTGATGACCGCGATCGCGTCGGTGAACTCCGCCGGCGTGACGATCGGGGTGCGACCCGACACGGTCAGGAGGCGGAGGCCGAGCGAATAGGTGCTCACGACGACGACCGTCGCGAGGAGCGCCGAGACGAGCACCAGGAGGAACGCGAGCCAGTCGATCACGGCGCCACCTTCTTCTTGGGCTTGGGGTTGTTCTTGATCTTCACCGCACGACCGGAGCTAGCGACCTCGCTCACGACGTTCGAGGCGTCGACCTCGTTGCGCCGCGACCAGAGGAAGATCCCGCCGATGACCACGGCCCCGACGATCGTGTCGATGACGATGCCGATGACGCCGAACGTGGCGACGAAGGCCGCCAGCGCGCCCACGATGCCGGCCGAGGGAAGGGTGAGGAGCCACCCGACGCCGATGCGGCCGGCGGTGCCCCAGCGCACCTTCGAGCCGCGGCGACCCATGCCCGACCCGATGACCGAGCCCGACGCGACCTGCGTCGTCGAGAGGGCGAAGCCCAGGTGGGTGGACGCCAGGATGGTCGCCGCCGTCGAGGTCTCGGCGGCGAAGCCCTGCGCGGGCTTGATTTCGGTGAGCCCCGTGCCGAGGGTCTTGATGATGCGCCAGCCGCCCACGTAGGTGCCGAGCGCGATCGCGACGGCGCAGACCGTGATCACCCAGAACTCGGGACCGCTGCCCACGGGCTGCAGCCCGACCGAGATGAGGAGGAGGGTGATCACGCCCATCGTCTTCTGGGCGTCGTTGGTGCCGTGCGCCAGTGCGACGAGCGAGCTCGAGAAGATCTGTCCGTAGCGGAACCCGTCGCGGCCGTCGGGCTTGCCGTCGTAGCGGCGGGTGATCGCGTAGGCGAGCTTCGTGGCCGTGTAGGCGATGAGTCCGGCTGTGAGCGGCGCGAGCACCGCGGGCAGCACGACCTTCGACAGCACCACGCTGAAGTCGATCGCGTACACGCCGAAGCCCACGATGGTGGCGCCGATGAGTCCACCGAAGAGCGCGTGGCTCGACGACGACGGCAGCCCGAGGAGCCAGGTGATCATGTTCCAGACGATCGCGCCCAGGAGGCCGGCGAAGATCAGCTCGGGGGTGATCAGGACCCCGCCGTCGCCCTCCTTGATGATGCCGCCCGAGATGGTGCGCGCGACCTCCGTGGAGAGGAAGGCGCCGACCAGGTTCAGGATGGCGGCGATGGTGACGGCGACCTTCGGCTTCAGCGCACCGGTCGCGATGGGCGTGGCCATCGCGTTCGCGGTGTCGTGGAAGCCGTTCGTGAAGTCGAAGAAGAGGGCCAGTACGATGACCAGCACGACGAGGAGGGTGAGTTCCACCGGCGTCTTTCTCTGGATCGGTGCTGCGATTCACCGAGTGTTCAGGGACCGTGGGTTGCGGATGCGGCGAGCGCCGTGCCCCGTCGATACTACGCGACCGGTTCGGGTGCATCCACCACGGTGGCGAGATCCTCACCGAAGACGAAGGTGCGACGCACCCGCCCTCCGGCGAGCACCGCGGGCAGCCAGTGACGCGCGTCGTCCCACATCTCGCCGTACGGCACCGCGTCGACTGCGAACCACTCGGGGTCCAGTTCGTCGGAGCCCGACGGTGTCCCGGTCCACGCACGGCAGACGAACACGCTGGACTCCTGGCTCCACGCCTCCCGATGCGGGAAGTGGTAGGTCAGCAACCCCCGCGGTTCGAGGTCGGATGCCGCGACGACGACCCCCGACTCCTCGAACACCTCGCGAACGGCGGCGTCGGYGGCGGACTCCCCCGCCTCGAGCTTGCCGCCGAGTCCGACGAAGTTGCCCATGCCGAGGCCGTGCTTCTTGCGTCCGAGCAGCACCTCGGTCGTGCCCGCCCGCTCGCGCAGGAGGTAGCAGACGCAGACCTGGGGCAGCGGCATCCGTCAGCCGAAGAGGATCTTCGCCTCGTCGTAGCGCGACTGGGGAACGCGGTTGAGGCTGTGCGTGGCGTCGGCGATGGAGACCGTCGCGATGTCGGTGCCGCGGAGGGTCACCATCGAGCCCCAGGCGCGCTCGTAGACGGCGTCGACCGCCGCCATGCCGAGGCGGGTCGCGAGCACCCGGTCGTAGGCGGTCGGCTCGCCGCCGCGCTGGATGTGCCCGAGCACGGTCGCGCGCGACTCGATGCCGGTGCGCTCCTCGATCATCGGGGCGATGAGCTCGGCGATGCCGCCGAGGCGCGGGCGGTTGAACGCGTCGAGGCCCTTGTGCGAGTGCGCCTCCTCCATGCCGTCGAACTTGAAGCCCTCGGCCACGACGATGAGCGGCGCACGCCCGCGCTGGCGCACGGACTCGACCCACTCGCAGATCTGCTCGATGGACTGGGGCTGCTCGGGGATGAGGATGGCGTGGGCGCCGCCCGCCATGCCCGAGTGCAGCGCGATCCAGCCGACGTGCCGGCCCATGACCTCGAGCACCATGCAGCGGCCGTGGGAGTCGGCCGTCGTGCGGAGCCGGTCGATCGCCTCGGTCGCGATCTGCACGGCGGTGTCGAAGCCGAAGGAGTAGTCGGTGGCCGCGAGGTCGTTGTCGATGGTCTTGGGGACGCCGACGACGTTGATGCCGCCCTCGTCGTAGAGACGGCGTGCCGCCGTGAGCGTGCCCTCGCCGCCGATGGCGACGATCGCGTCGATGCCGTGCTCGTCGAGCATGCGCTGGATGTTCTCGGGGCCGCCGCCCTCGCCCTCGAACGGGTTGGTGCGGCTGGAGCCGAGGATCGTGCCGCCCTGCTTCGCGAGGCCCCGCACGTCGTGACGCGTGATCTCCATGAGGTCGGCCTTGACGACACCACGCCAGCCCCCACGGAACCCGACGAACTCCGTGTCGTGGGCGATGACGCCCTTGAGCACGGCGCCGCGGATCACGGCGTTCAGGCCGGGGCAGTCGCCGCCGCTGGTGAGGATCCCGATCTTCATGTGTGGACGACTCCAAGGTGCTCGAAGCGAACAGTGGTGTTGCCGGGCCGCAGCGTCGGGGCGTATCGACTGCGGCAGTCTATAGGGTTCCTCAGGTCCCGCCCGAACGGTGCGGGACCCCGGCCCGCGGCGTCAGAGCGTGCCGTCGAGGGCCGCACGCAGCAGGTGCTGCAGGGCGTCGAGCTGCACCGAATCCGCGGAGCCCGGCTCGACGTCGCTGCCGTCGAGCGCTCGCGCCGCGAGTCCCTGCTTCGAGTCGATGAGCTCGGCGATGCGCGCGTCGATCGTGTGCGCGGCGATGATGCGCCAGGCGGTGACCGGCTCGTCCTGGCCGATGCGGTGCACCCGGTCGATCGCCTGCGTCTGCTCGGCGGCCGTCCAGCTGAGCTCGGCGAGCACCACGTTGGACGCCGCCTGCAGGTTGACGCCGACGCCGGCGGCCGTGAGCGAGCAGACCGCCACGGCGACCTCGGGATCCGTGTTGAACGCGTCGATAGCTGCCTGGCGCTGCAGCGCGGTCTGGTCGCCGCGCAGCGACACGGTGCGCAGCTCGCGCGCGGCGAGCGCCGCCTCGGCCTGGTCCATGACGTCGATGTGCTTCGCGAAGAACACGACCTTGCCCACCGAGCGGGCCAGCTGGGCCGCGTAGTCGGCCGCGAGGCCGGCCTTGGCCTGCCCGATGCGGCGCACCATCGTGAAGACGTTCTCGCCCGACTTCGCCGACTTCGACTCCTCGAGCTCGGCGCTCGCGACGGCGCGGATGTACTGGTCGCGCTGGTCGTCGTCGAGGTCGCCGATGCGAAGGTTGCGCGCCTCGACGAGGGCTCGGAAGCGGCCCACGAGGCGATTGCCGAGCTCGCGCTCGGCCGCCCGGACCGAGCGGCCCAGCTCGTCGTCGAGCTCGACCGGCAGGTCGGCGATGCGCTTGTCGGGCAGGTCGGCCGCGACGTCGACCTTGCGGCGGCGCACGATGCCGAGGTCGATCACCGTGCGGCGGGCCTCGACGTAGAAGCCGTGATCGGCCGGGGTCAGCCCGGTCTCCTCGAGCTTGCCGAGCAGCGCCGGTGAAGGCCTGTCGCCGTCGATCCAGCCGAGGAACTGCCAGATGGCCCGGAAGTCGTCGACGTCGTTGATGAGCGGCGTGCCGGTGAGGGCCAGCAGCAGCGGGTCGCCGCCGGGAGCGGCGCGACGGATGCGGTCGGCGAGCGCGAGCACGTTGCGCGAGCGCTGCGACTGCAGGTTCTTGATGAAGTGCGCCTCGTCGACGACCATGCCGCGGAACCCGAGGGTCGACAGCCACGCCATGTGCCGGTCGAGCACGTCGTAGTTGACGATCACCACGTCGGCGAAGGCGTCGAGGGTGTCGCCGTCGCCGTGGATGACCGTGGCTCGCCGGTGCGGGGTCCACCGCTCGACCTCGCGGGCCCAGTTCATCTTCACCACGTTCGGCACGACCGCGAGGAGCGGGTAGGCGTCGGCGACGGATGCCGCGAGCACGGACTGCGCCGTCTTGCCGAGGCCCGGCTCGTCGGCGAGCAGGAACGTGCGGTGACCGAGCCGGGCGGACTCGATGAACCGCGCCTGGTGCTTCATGAGCTCGAGGCCGCGGGGGGCGAGCCGGTCGACGGCGGGCGCCTCGGGCAGCTCCATGGTGGCCGCCTGGCCGCCCGAGCCGAGCTCGAACGACTTGAACAGCGGGCCGAGCAGCTCCCAGTTGGCGAGGCGGCGCACGGGCACCACGGGCGCCGGCGGCTTGGAGAAGTCGGGCGCGAGGAAGGGGTTCGCGAGCAGGCGCGACCGCACCGAGGCCGGGATGACCTGGTTCTCGCCGAGCTCGGGCTTGGCCTCGGGCTCGCGCGTGATGATGAGCTCGTCGGGGCTCAGCTCGGCGCCGGACTCGAGCAGCCAGTCGCGGCGGAAGCGCTGCGCGACCGTGGAGATCGAGGCGTCGGGCTCCAGCAACTGGATGAGGCTCGTGTCGCGCGCGGCCGTCTTCGCGAGGATCTGCGCGATGCCGTCGAGGCGCTTCAGCAGCTCGGCCCGTGCGGCGTCGGCGACCTCGGGGTCGGACTTCACCCGCGCCCGCTCCTCGCGCATGAGCAGCGCGATGACCTGGAACTTCGTGCGGTTGGTCGGCCCGAGCTTGCCCTTCTGCGCCTTGGTCTCGACCTCGCGCACCTTGCGCGCGAGGATCGGGATGATGGGTGCGTCGTCGTCACGTGATCTCGTGCGCTGGCGCTGCCTCGTCTGGGCCATGGTCCTCCCGCTCTCGGGCCGTCTCCGGCTCGCCCCCTCGTCACCGGTGGCGGTGGTCGGGACCGCTCGGGGCGACCGTGATGTCGCCGCACGCGGTACGCCGAATCCCGAACCGAGCAGCACGCGAGCCGGGCTCACGTGGTCGGGCCGAAGAACGGATTCGTCGGGCGCGTCCCTATTCTAGCCCGACTGCGCGGCCGACGGGCGCCCGTGACGCGACGATGGCACCCACGACGCCGGATCCACCGGTGCGGCCGCCATGGAGTCGGCCTATGCTTCAGCCATGGACGAACGCGCGGGAGCGGGCGCCATCTCGCCCGAGGACGACGAATTCACGGTGTCGCAGGACACGGAGTTCGACGAGGAGGAGCTCGCGGCCGACGACGACCACCGGCCGCTCGACGACAGCCTCGCCGATGAGGTGCCCGGCCTCGACGCCGAGCGCCGGGTCGACCTCCGCGACGAGCGCGCCCCCGACGCCGAGGACTGACGGCTCAGACGCCGCCACCGCCTCCGCCGCCGCCACCACCGCCCGACGAACCTCCGCCGCCGGATCCGCTCGACGACGAGCTCGAGCTCGACCCCGACCACGACGTGCTCGACGCCGACGAGAACGATGCCACGCCGACCGCGAACGCGCGTGAGTCGAAGGCGCCCCGCCCGGCGTACCACCCGGGTGTCTCCCCGCGGGCCTCGTAGAGGGCCGCGAGTTCCCGGCTCCATTCCTGCTCGAGGCCGAAGAGCACGGCGTACGGCAGCAGGCGCTCGTTCAGCTTCAGCACCACGGCGGGGTCGAGGGTCACGGCGGTGGCCGCGGCATCCGGTGCCGTCGGCACTCCCGCCACGGATGCCGCCGCGGGACGGTCCACGCGCAGCGCGCCGCTCGGGCTCTGCAGCACCCGCAGCCGATCGGCCTCGGCGAGCCGGATGTAGAGGCGCAGCCCCTCGAGGTGGTCGCGGACCTCTCGGCCCCGCTCGGTGAGCGGCCGGACCCCGGCGACCACGAAGACCGCGGCGATGGCGGCCACGATGGCTCCGGCGAACAGGATGAAGGGCCAGGCGCCGCCGCGGTGGTCGTCGAGCGCCACGACGCCGAAGACGACGCTGAGGGTCGCGGCCCCGATCGCCGCGACGGCGAGCAACAGACGCAGCACCGGGTCGGGACGCCGACGGAGTCCCTCCTGCGCCACGCGCTTCGCGACGGCCTGGCGGAGCGCGAGCAGGCGGCGACCGAGGGTCGTGTCTCGCGACTTCAGCTCGCGCCGCGCGCCCGGGAACGGCGCGTCGCTGTAGAGCGCGGAGACCACCGAGATCGCGTCGGCGTCGCCCCACGCGCCGCCGACGAACTCGACGGCGTACTGCTTGCGGCCGGTCTCGACCACGCGGAGCTCTCCGGCCACCGCCCGCTCGAGGATGGTGGCGGTCACGCCCTTCTCCGCGCGGCCGACGAGGTCGGCGGCGACCATCGCGCTGACGCCCTCGGGCGGCTCGTACTGCGCGATGATGGTGCCCCGCCCGGGGTGATCGCGCCAGCGGAGCGCATACAGGACGATCGCGGCGACGAGGGCCGCGACGGCGAGGGCGGTGGCGACCGCTCCGGCGATGGCGGCGGGCGACGCCGCGAACGACTCATCGCGCGGCTCGAACGTCGCCGGATCGAACGCGGCGGCGAGCGTGAGGTTCTCGTAG
>NZ_JBFUCL010000112.1:0-10363 GCF_056405255.1 Agromyces sp. P1_H4
CCGTGCCGGGCGTGGCCGTCGTGAGCTCGCCCGGTGGGGCTGGGGGCTCGCCGGCATCCTCGCCGTCGTGCTCGTCTGGGAGGCGTACAAGCTGCTCGGCCCGGCCGACGGCGTGGTGCTCGGCACCACCCGCGTGCTGCCGCGCACCACCGACCTCGCGATGCCGCACGTGTGGGACATGATCGGCCGACTCGGCGAGCCGGTCACGCGCTCGCCGTCGGCGCAGGTGCTCTGGGCCGTGATCGCGTTGTCGGCGCTCACCACGCTCGGCATCGCGGCGGTGGGCTGGCTCGTCGGCGTGGTGGTGGGCATCGGCCTCGCGCTCGTGATGCAGCGGTGGCGCCTCGCCGAGTGGGGCCTGCTGCCGTGGATCATCATCAGCCAGACGGTGCCGCTCATCGCCTTCGCGCCCGTCGTGAAGAGCTGGGGGTCGCGCGTCGAGATCGGCTCGTTCGAGTGGCAGGACTGGATGTCCGTCGCCCTCATCGCGAGCTACCTCGCGTTCTTCCCCATCGCCATCGGCGCGCTGAAGGGGCTGCAGTCGCCCGACCGCATCCACGAGGAGCTCATGCAGACCTACGCGGCGGGCTACTGGACGACGCTCGTGAAGCTGCGGTTCCCGGCATCCGTGCCCTACCTCCTGCCGGCGCTGCGCCTCGGCGCGGCCAACGCGGTCATCGGCGCGGTCGTGGCCGAGGTGTCGACCGGCCTCCAGGGCGGCATCGGGCGCATCCTCATCCAGTTCGCCGGCCAGGCCTCGGGCGACCCGGCCAAGGCCTGGGCGCCCATCTTCGGCGCGATCGTGCTCGGCCTCGTGGCCGCCGGCTCGATCGCCCTGCTCGGCGTGATCCTCAAGAACTACCGACGAACGGAGGAGGCCGCATGAGCGACCCCCAGGCGCAGTCCACTCCCGCGACCACCGCCGCCGTCGAGGTGCGCGGTGTCGACAAGGTGTTCGAGACCCGCAGCGGGCAGGTGCAGGCGCTCGACGCGATCGACCTCACGGTCGCCGCCGGCGAGTTCGTCTCGCTCATCGGCCCGAGCGGATGCGGCAAGTCGACGCTCATGCGGCTGATCGCCGACCTCGACGACCCGACCGTCGGCACGCTCACGGTGTTCGGCAAGACCGCCCGGCAGGCGCGGCTCGACCAGGAGTACGGCATCGCGTTCCAGTCGGCCGGGCTGCTGCCGTGGCGCACGGTCGCCGGGAACGTGGCCCTGCCGCTCGAGCTGCACGGCGTGGCATCCGGGACCCGCACGACCCGGGTCGCCGAACTGCTCGACATGGTGGGCCTCTCCGACTTCGCCGACCGCTACCCCGACCAGCTCTCGGGGGGCATGCAGCAGCGCGTCGCTATCGCCCGCTCGCTCGCCGAGCAACCGCGGCTGCTGCTGATGGACGAGCCGTTCGGCGCCCTCGACGAGATGACGCGCGAGAAGATGCAGTCCGACCTCGTGCGCATCTCAGCCGAGACGGGTGCGGCCGTCGTCTTCGTCACGCACTCGATCCCCGAGGCGGTGTTCCTCTCCGACCGGGTGGTCGTCATGTCGCCTCGGCCCGGGCGCATCCGCGAGATCGTGCCCATGCGGCTCGGCGCCGACGCGAAGCGCGCCGCCCGCACCGAGGAGCTCCGCGAGGAGCGGGCGTTCTTCGACATGGTCACCGCGGTCCGCGAGGCGCTGCACGGCGGAGCCCCCGTCGGCACCGGGCCGCGCGGGGTGGAGACGCGCTGATGACCGCCGCCGCCGCATCCGCTGCCTCGCCGGCGCCGCCGTCAGCGAGCGGTGCGACCGGGCGCCCGCCCCGCGCCCGCTCGCACGGCTGGAGCCCGCGCACCGAGAACACGCTGCGCATCGTCGCGCCGATCGCCGTCGGGCTCATCGTGCTCGGCACGTGGCAGTTCCTCGTCACGGTGGTCGGCGTCTCGGACTACCTGCTGCCGAGCCCGGCGTCGATCATCGAGGAGTTCATCGCGTACTGGCCGTCGATCGCGCAGGCGATGCTCATCACGGGCACGAACGCGCTCGTCGGCCTCGTCGTCGGCTCGATCCTCGGCATCCTGCTCGCCGCGCTGGCCGCGCGGTGGCGCGGGATCGATCAGATGAGCGCGCCAGTCGTCGCGTCGCTCGCGGTCATCCCGATCGTGGCCCTCGCGCCCGTGCTCAACTCGATGTTCGGCGCCGACAGCCAGTTCGGCCGGCAGGCGATCGCCGCCCTCGCCTCGTTCGTGCCCGTGTTCATCAACACGTTGCGCGGGTTCCGGCAGACCGCCCCCGTGCACCGCGACCTCATGAAGGCGTACGCGGCGAGCTCGGGCCAGGTGCTGCGCACGCTCACGCTGCCGACGGCGCGACCGTTCATCCTCACCGGCATCCGCATCGCCTCGTCGCTCGCCGTGATCTCCGCGCTCGTCGCCGAGTACTTCGGCGGACCGCGCGGCGGACTCGGCGGTCTCATCTCGACGTCGGCCGCGTCGAGCGCCTACGCCCGGGCCTGGGCCTACGTCCTGGCATCCATCGCCCTCGGCCTGTTCTTCTACCTCGCCACCCTCGCGCTCGAGCGGCTGCTGCAACGCCGACCCGTCGAGGAGCGACGACGCACCTGACCCCCAGACCACCGGGGCCGAGGGCCTCGGGGAACCGCACCACCCGCACCGAATGCACCACCGCACCACCCGCACCGCACCGAGAACACCCGAAATGCATCGAGAGGACTGACATGAACCACAGCAGACGTCGCGTCGCGACGATCGGCGGGCTCGCACTCGCGACCGCCCTCGCCTTCACCGCATGCTCCGGATCCGGCGGGTCGGGGGAGACCGACAGCGCCGACGGCGGTGACCTCACCCCGGTGAAGCTGCAGCTCCAGTGGCTGCCGCAGGGCCAGTTCGCCGGCTACTTCGCCGCCGCCGACCAGGGCTACTTCGAGGAGGAGGGCCTGGACGTCGAGATCATCCCCTCCGGCGGCGACATCGTGCCGCAGGACGCGCTCGCCAACGGCGACGTCGACTACGCCATCGCGTGGGTGCCGAAGGTGCTCGGCTCGATCGAGCAGGGCGCCAACCTCACCGACATCGCGCAGATCTTCCAGAAGTCGGGCACGCTCCAGGTGTCGATGGCCGACTCGGGCATCGACTCCGTCGACGACTTCGAGGGCAAGAAGATCGGCTCATGGGGCTTCGGCAACGAGTGGGAGATCTTCGCGGCCATGGCCGCCGAGGGCCTCGACTCCACGACCGTGCAGATCATCACGCAGGACTTCAACATGAACGCCTTCCTGCAGGGTGACATCGACGCGGCGCAGGCGATGACCTACAACGAGTACGCCCAGCTCCTCGAGACGACGAACCCCGACACGGGCGAGCTCTACCAGCCCGAGGACTTCAACGTCATCAGCTACGAGGACACCGAGGGCGCCATGCTCCAGGACGCCATCTGGGCCGACACCGAGCGCCTCGCCGACGACGAGGACTACCAGGACACGACGGTCAAGTTCCTGAAGGCCGTCATCAAGGGCTGGGTCTACGCGGCCGAGAACCCGCAGGAGGCCTCGGACATCACGATCGCGGCCGGCTCCGGCTGGGGTCCCAGCCACGAGCTGTGGATGGTCAACGAGACGAACAAGCTCATCTGGCCCTCGCCCGACGGCATCGGCATCATCAACCAGGACGCCTGGGACAAGACGGTCGCGGGCGCGCTCGCGGCTGTGAACGAGTCGGGCGCGCACCTCATCACCGAGGAGCCGCCGTCGACCGCCTACACGAACGACTGGATCCAGAAGGCGCTCGACGAGCTCGAGGGCGAAGACCTCGACCTCACCGGCGAGAACTTCGAGCCCATCGACGTCACCCTCGAGGAGGGCGGCAACTAGTCGGCCGGATGCCGCGTGGCCGGTGCGTCCCGGCCGGCCACGCGGCATCCGCCGGCATCACTCTCACGACCGCATCACCGCACGCAACGAAAGGCACCGAAGCCATGACCGAGAACCTCGTAGAGGACCTCGACGAGCTCGCACGCTCGCTCGACCGCGAGCACGTCTTCCACTCGTGGTCGGCGCAGTCGCAGCTCTCGTCGCTGGTCGTCGCCAGCGGGCGGGGATGCCGCGTCTGGGACCACGCCGGCCGCGAGTACCTCGACTTCTCGAGCCAGCTCGTGAACGTCAACATCGGCCACCAGCATCCGGCCGTCGTGCAGGCGATCAAGGAACAGGCGGAGCTGCTCACCACCATCGCGCCGTCGACCGTGAGCCTCGCGCGCGGCCAGGCCGCGAAGCGCATCATCGCCCGGGCGCCCGCGGGGTTCCACAAGGTGTTCTTCACGAACGGCGGCGCCGACGCGAACGAGAACGCGATCCGGATGGCGCGCCTGCACACCGGGCGCGACAAGATCCTGTCGACCTACCGCTCGTACCACGGCAACACCGGCGCGGCGATCGTCTCGACGGGCGACTGGCGCCGCATCCCCAACGAGTTCGCGCGCGGTCACGTGCACTTCTTCGGGCCCTACCTCTACCGCTCCGAGTTCTGGGCGACGACACCCGAGGAGGAGTCGGAGCGCGCGCTGCACCACCTGCGCCGCATGATCGAGGCCGAGGGGCCCTCGTCGATCGCCGCCGTGCTGCTCGAGACGGTGCCCGGCACGGCGGGCATCATGATCCCGCCGCCCGGCTACCTCGCCGGGGTGCGCGAGCTGTGCGACCGGCACGGCATCCTGCTCATCCTCGACGAGGTGATGGCGGGCTTCGGCCGCACCGGACGCTGGTTCGCGTTCGACGGCTACGACGTGCGCCCCGACCTGATCACGTTCGCGAAGGGCGTGAACTCGGGCTACATCCCGGTCGGCGGCGTGATCATCTCCGACCCGATCGCGGCCACGTTCGACGACCGGGTGTTCCCCGGCGGACTCACCTACTCGGGACATCCGCTCGCCATGGCCTCGATCGTCGCCACGCTTGACGCGATGGAGTCCGAGGGCATCGTCGAGAACGCCCGCGCGATCGGCGAGACCGAGATCGGGCCCGCGCTCGCCGAGCTCGCCGAACGCCACGACGTCATCGGGGAGGTGCGCGGCGAGGGCGTCTTCTGGGCCGTCGAGCTCGTCGCCGATCCCGAGACCCGCGAGCCGCTGCCGCCCGCCGCGATGGGCCGGATCAAGTCCGGCCTCGTCGCCCGTGGCCTGCTGCCGTTCATCCAGGACAACCGCATCCACGTGGTGCCCCCGTGCGTCGTCACGGTCGAGGATGTCGCCGAGGCGATGCCGATCTACGATGAGGTACTGAGCACCGCACTCGAAGGAGAGGGCTGACTCATGAGCCAGACACTGACCGAATCCCAGGCCTCGGCCGCCGCAACGACGACCGTCGAGCACTGGATCGACGGGGCATCCGTCGCCGGATCGTCCGATCGCAGCGGGCCCGTCTACAACCCCGCATTGGGCGTCGAGCAGAAGCGCGTGCGCTTCGCCTCCACTGACGACGTCGACCTCGCCGTGCAGGCCGCAGCCCGCGCGTTCCCGGGGTGGCGCGACACGTCGATCGCGAAGCGCCAGCAGGTGATGTTCGCGTTCCGCGAGCTGCTGAACGCGCGCACCGGCGAACTCGCGGCGATCCTCACCAGCGAGCACGGCAAGGTGACGTCGGATGCCGCGGGCGAGATCGCGCGCGGACTCGAGGTCGTCGAGCTCGCCTGCGCCATGCCGGGCTACACCAAGGGCGAGTACTCCGAGAACGTCTCGACGGGCATCGACGTGTACACGCTGCGCCAGCCTGTCGGCGTCGTGGGCATCATCAGCCCGTTCAACTTCCCGGCGATGGTGCCGCTGTGGTTCTTCCCCCTCGCGATCGCGACGGGCAACACCGTGGTGCTGAAGCCGTCGGAGAAGGACCCGTCGGCCGCGGTGTGGCTCGCCCGGCTCATGCAGGAGGCGGGACTGCCCGACGGCGTGCTCAACGTGGTGCACGGCGACAAGGTCGCCGTCGACGCGCTGCTCGAGCATCCGACCGTGCGCTCGATCTCGTTCGTGGGCTCCACGCCGATCGCGCAGTACATCTACTCGACGGCCACCGCCAACGGCAAGCGCGTGCAGGCGCTCGGCGGCGCGAAGAACCACATGCTCGTGCTGCCCGACGCCGATCTCGACCTCGCTGCCGACGCCGCCGTGAACGCGGGCTTCGGCTCGGCGGGCGAACGGTGCATGGCGATCTCGGCGGTGCTCGCGGTCGACTCCATCGCCGACGAGCTCGTCGAGAAGATCGCCGAGCGGATGTCGCGGCTCACGACCGGCGACGGCACCCGCGGCTGCGACATGGGCCCCCTCATCACCCGGGAGCACCGCGACAAGGTCGCGGGCTACCTCGACGTCGCGGCATCCGACGGCGCATCAGTGGTCGTCGACGGACGCGACCCCGACGTCGACGGCGAGCCCGACGGGTTCTGGCTCGGCCCGACCCTCGTCGACCGGGTGCCGACCTCGTCGGCCGTCTACCGCGACGAGATCTTCGGACCGGTGCTGTCGGTGCTGCGCGTCGATGGGTACGAGGACGGGCTCGAGCTCATCAACGGCTCGCGCTACGGCAATGGCACGGCGATCTTCACGAACGACGGCGGCGCCGCGCGGCGCTTCCAGCGGGAGGTGACGGTCGGCATGGTCGGCATCAACGTGCCGATCCCGGTGCCCGTGGCGTACCACTCGTTCGGCGGCTGGAAGGACTCGCTGTTCGGCGACGCCAAGGCCTACGGCCCGCGGGGCTTCGACTTCTTCACGCAGGAGAAGGCGATCACCTCGCGCTGGCTCGACCCGAGCCACGGCGGCCTCAACCTGGGCTTCCCGCAGCACGACTGAGGGGCGGCGGTGGCTGCGCGGGCGGCGCGTGGCCGGCGCTACGCGCCGCTCGCCGCTCGCTGCTCCGTGCCCGCGTGGTCGCGTGCTCCCGTGCCCCGTGCCCGATTCAGGTGAACGGCGCCCAGTCAGGACGATTCCCGCGGAATCAGCCTGAGCTGCGGCCGTCTGCCTGAATCGCGCGCGAGCGCGCTTAGCCCTCGGGCGCGGGCGGCAGCGCGTCGCGGAGCAGCTCCAGCGCCGCCCCCGTCGTCTGGTGCACGACCTCGGCGGGATCGCCGTCGAACTGCCAGTGCGCCTCGCGGAGCTCACCGCGCACGCTCGCGGCTGCGAAGACGCTGCCCGCGGGCTCTCCCTCGTCGGGGTCGGGCCCGCCCACGCCGGTCACGGCGACCGTCGCATCCGCCTCGAGCGCCCGTGCCACGCCCTGCGCGAGTTCCCTGGCGCACTGCGCCGACGCGACCTTCTCGGCCGTGACCCCGAGGAGCGCGCGCTTCACCCCGGTCGCGTAGGCGACGACGCCGCCACGCAGCCACTCGGATGCCCCGGGCGCGGCGCCCAGCGCGTTCGAGATAGCGCCCGTGGTGAGCGACTCCGCCGCGGCGACCGTCAGCCCGGCCGCCAGTGCCCGTCGGGCGATCTCCTCCGCCAGGCCCTCGAACTTGTCAGCCGGATCCTGCATGCCTCGACGCTAACCCGCGCGCCGGGGGCGTGTCAGCGGGTTGACGACCGGCCCGAGCCCGCAGCGAACGCGGCGACGGCGGCTTGCGCTTCGGGCGTCTCGAATGCGGCGCCGATCGTGCGGGCCTCGTCGTCCAGCGCCTCCTGGAAGGAGCGCGACGGTCCTGAGCGCACGAGGCGTTTCGCCTGTCCGAATGCGCCGGTCGCCCCGCGCAGCCAGGAGTCGGCGATCTCGCGGGCGCGGTCGGCGAGCTCCTCGGGGGCGACGACCTCGGTCACGAGCCCCCAGTCGAGCGCTTCGGCGGCACTGAGCGTACGCGAGGTCAGGGTGAGCTCGAGGGCTCGGCGCATGCCGATCGCTTCGGGGAGGAGCGTGCTCACGCCGCAGTCGGGAGTCAGGCCCACGTCGGAGTAGCGACTTGCGAACGTCGCCCGGTCGGACGCCACGATGAGGTCGGCCACGAGCATGAATCCGAGTCCGCCGCCGGCCACGGGCCCCTGCACGGCGGCCACGATCGGCTTGGTGCTCTCGCGGAGCGCGCGGTGGCCGGCGTGGATGACGTCGGCGAGCGCCGTGATCGTCTGGCCCGGGGCATCCGTCGTGCCGGCGAGCTCGGACATCGCGCGCACGTCGCCGCCGGCACAGAAGGCGCGCCCGACCGCGTCGAACAGCACCGCGCCGACGTCGTCGCGCTCGGCAACCTCGACGGCGAGGTCCCGCCACCGGTGGATCGCCTCGGGGTCCATCGCATTGAGCCGCGACGGGCGATTGAGCGTGATGTGGGCGAGCCCGTCACGCACCTCGAACAGGATCGCCTCGCCGTGGGCCGCATCGCTCATGGTCGAGGAGTCTAGTTGCCCGCTTAGACGCCGAAGTTCGCGCTCGGCGCGGAGAGCCGCTCGATGACTCCGGTGTCGTCGTAACTGAGCACCAGCACTCCGAAGTTGCGCTCCATGGAGTCGGCCGGATTCGGCGGCAGTGTCACGATCCCGACGCGCGAGACCGACACGGTCCGTCCGGTGGAGGGGTCGGTGTAGGGCGGAGTCGTCTCCACGCCGATCGTCAACTCCGAGGGTGCGTCGCCGATGGCCACGCCGGTCGCCGATCCGATGCCGGCGGCGGTCGCGACGGGGAGCGATCCGGCCATCGGCCCCTCGACGAAGACGTAGTGGTTGGGGTTCTCGGGAGGGGTGCCGGGGGTGTCGGTGTCGTAGAGGCGCAGGCCGCCCCACTCGTGGTCGACGCCGGGGGGTGACTCCATGCCGCCGGCGTTCGGGCTGTCGACGGGCGCCCCGAGGTACGCGGTGAGGCCGGCCACCACCTCGGTGGTCGGCTGGAAGTAGTCGAAGCTCGCGAGGGTGGCGCCGTCGGCGTCGAGCACCGTGATGGCCTCGGCCGAGATGGCGACGGATGCCGCGACCGGTTCGGGCTCGGGTGCGGGCGTCGTCGGCGGCGCGCTCGTCACGGGCGGCGAGGAGGTGGCGGCGGTGGGTCCGGCCGAGCACGCCGCGAACACCCCGATCGCAGCCAGGGACAGGACGAGGGCGGCGGCGCGGCGCTTCGACATGGGTCGGAACATACCGCACGGCGAGCCGTGGGGCATCAGGGACGTCACCGAATCCGGTGACGGTGACGGTGACGGGTCGGTGCCGGTGCCGGGCGCGGTCAGGCCGCGCTTCCGGTGGCGGGGGCGCCGCGGCCGCGGGAGGGGTGGCCATATGCCTGCTCGAGCCGAGAGGCGCGAGCCACGAGGACGTCGAGCACCGTGCGCACGGCGAGGCGCTCCGCGACATCCGGCCGCACGAGCGCGACGATCTGCCGCGCCGACGCGACCCCGCGGATGGGCTTCAGCACGATGTCCGACGAGACCGTGCCCGAGGTGAACCGAGGCACGAACGCGATGCCGAGGCCGGCCGCGATGAACGCCTCCATGATGCGCATGTCGCTGAAGCGCTGGCTGACCTGCACGCGCTTGCCGCCCTCCTGCTCGATGGCGTGCAGGATGCGCTCGAAGGGGTAGCCCGGCGGCACGCCGAGCCAGGTCTCGTCGACGAGGTCGGCGGGCGTGACCTGGGAGCGGGCGGCGAGCCGATGGTCGGCTGGCAGGCCGACGTCGAGCGGCTCGGTGAGCAACGGCACGGCCTTGAGGCCGCGGCCGCCCCAGGGCAGCACGCCGGGCATGGTGTGGGCGAGCACGATGTCGTAGTCGGCGGTCAGGTCGGGGAACTCCGCGAGCTCGGGGTCGAGGTCGGTGCAGCGCACGACGAGGCCGGCGACCTGGGAGAGGTCGCTCAGCACACTCGGCAGGAGGGTCGCGCCGACCGTCGGGAACGTGAGCAGCGTGACCTCGCCGCTCGGGTGGTTGCGGAACTCGTCCCAGAGGGCAGAAGCCCGTTCGAGCGCGATCGCGACGTCGGCCGCGCTGCGGGCGAGCGCGTGCCCGGCGCTGGTGAGCACCAGGCCCCGGCCGCTGCGCTCGGTGAGCGGCATGCCGGCCTCGCGCTCGAGCACCTTGAGCTGTTGCGAGACCGCGGAGGGGGTGCGCCCGGTGGCCTCGGCGACAGCCGTGACGCTGCCGCGTTCGGCGAGTTCCCTGAGCAGGTCGAGGCGGCGGACGTCCATGTAGCCAGCCTACATCGTCGTTGAAGTATTGTGCGCTTGTGCTGCATGATCCCGCGCGCGAGAATAAAGGAGTCGAACACGTGCAACGGCGCATCCGTCGCTCGACGAGCCGCTCTTCTTTCGAAAGGAACCCACGTGTTCACGCTCCTCGCCATCCTCGGTGTCATCTCCGTCGCCGGCATCGCCGGCTCCATCGTCGTCTCCTCGCGCGACGGCTACGGC
>NZ_JBFUCL010000113.1:0-10337 GCF_056405255.1 Agromyces sp. P1_H4
GCCGCATCCAGCCGCTCGAGCGCGGCCTCGTCGCGGGCCACGCCCCGGTAGACCCGTCCGAGCGCCACGGACATGCCCTGGACGGTGAAGTGGTCGCGGACCATCCCACGGGACCGCTCGGCCCGGGCGGTGTCGCCGTGCGTCGCCACGTCGAGCGACTCGTCGAGCGCCCACGCGAGGCGCTCCGCGTCCCACGTCGCGGTCAGCAGGCCGGTCACGCCGGGCTCCACATAGGTGGCGGGTCCGCCACCGTCGGGGGCGACGACCGGAAGGCCGGTGGCCATGGCCTCGAGCAGCGCGATGCCGAACTCCTCCTTGAGGCTCGCGCACGCATAGACGCCGCCGGGTGCGACGAGACCAGGGATCCCGAACCGGGCTGCGGCGAGCCAGCGGGCCGCGACGTCGTTCGAGCGGTGGCCCGGCAGCATGAGGCCCGCGGTGGGGCGCTCCGACGCCGGCACCGCTCGCTCGATGAGGTCGAGCTGCTGGCGTTCGTCGGGAGAGGGATGCTCGAGGTTGCCCCCGATGACGAGGAGGTTCGCGCGTCGCCGCACCGGGCGCGTGGCCCACGCCTCCACGAGCGTCGCCATCCCCTTCACCCGGTGGAGGCGGCCGAGTGTCACGATCAGGGGCAGGCCCCGGCGCTCGGGGGCGAGTACCTCGACGAGGGTGCGCAGCTCGGCGATCGCGGGCACCGGCGGGGCGCCGTGCGCGTGCGCCGTGGCATCCGCCACCGCCTCGTCGATCGTCGCGAGGTCGACGCCCTCGGGCACCACCGTGTGGCGCTCCGCGCGGGCGGTGAGGTCGATGCCCACGAGCCGGCGCAGGTCCTCCTCCAGGTGCGGCCGCGGGAAGAGGACCGTGTGCGCCGCATTGGCCGCGAGCCGCTGCACGAGGCGCGTGCGGAACCAGAAGTGCTCGGCGAGGTCGAACCGGCCGAAGTCGTGCCGGCTCATCGCACCCGAGCGGTCGAGCGACTCGATCACCGCGTGCGGGTCGGGGGCCACGGTGAACACCACGGGGATGCCGAGCTCCCGTGCGACCTCCGCCGCCGCCAGGCTGCCGACGTCGGCCATGCGCAGGTGCAGCACGTCGACCTGTTCGGCCGCGAGCAGAACGCGCCGGATGCCACGGCGGGCGGCGACCCGCAACGGCCACGCCGCGGCCGACGGCACGGGGTCGCGGAGCAACGGGACACGCCCGTACACGTGCCCCGAGGCGCCGTCGCGGAGTCGGACGAGATCGGTGGCGGCCTCAGCGACGGAGCCGCGAGAGAGGGTGAGGACGCGCTCCACGCCGGTCTCGCGGTCGCGCACGAGGGCGTCGCCGAGCCGCACCAGGAGGGTGGCGATGCCGCCGTTGTCGCCGGAGCCGGCGGAGCTCAGCCGGGGGTCGAGGTCGGCGTGCAGGAAGAGCTGCGCGATCGTCAGGCCGGATCGGCGACCCTCCGCCCGTGCTTCCGGCGAACGCAGGTGCGGGCGCAGGTCGAGCAGTGCCAGTTCGGCGACCGCGCCGAGGGGACCGCCGCCGGCGGCCACCAGGCGCAGGAACTCCGCCAGCCGCGGATCCGCGGACCGCTGCCCGATCGCCGCGACGGCCGCGATGCGCACCCCTTCGGCCTCCGCGGAGTCCCGTGCGATGCGGAGGAGCGGCGCCGTCGCGATCGAATGCCGCACGAGTCCGAGGGTTTCGACCACCCGCGCGCGGGCAGCCGGCTCGACGACGCCGAGCAGCGCCGCCTCGGTCCCCACGACGAGCGCCTCGGCGGTCGTGGGGGACCACTGCTCGAGCGTCCGCTGCGCGAGCATGCCCCCGAACCCTCCAGTGACCACCATGCCGAGCAGCGCGCCCATCGCATCCGCGCGAGGGAGGCCACCGCCGAGCGCCCACGCCGCGTGCTCGCGGAGGAAGGCCCGCTCGTCGGTGAGCAGGCCGACGAGTATCCTGCCCGCCTCACGGTCGAACATCCCGGCGAGGGCGTGGGTCGACGCGATGGCGGCGATCTCGTCGTCGCCGCGGAGCGCGCCGCCGAGCACCCGGAGCGTGCGGACGCCCGGATCCCGGCCGGCCTCGAACGCGAGGTCGTCGGCCAGTCGCATCGCGTCCACGATCGCGTCGGCACCGGTCACTGCATCGAGTGCGGTCTGGACTCCCACGACGTCCTCCTCATCGACGCGCGCCGCCGACGGCGCCCATCTGCGCCACCGATCCTGCGGTTCGGGCGTGACCGGCTCGTCGAGTCTCGGCGCTCTCCGCCGACGCGGCATCCATCGTTCGGATGACGGCGAAGGACCCCGGCCAGGAGAATGTGGTCGGGGCCCGTCGTTCCCGTGGGTGTTGGGAATCGCACCGGCGGCCGGATGACGCGTGCGGGAGGTCCCACGGCTGACGGTCCCCACATCGTAGGCGCGGTGCCGCGGCATCCGATGCCCCCAGAATGGGGCGGCGAAGCGGCGGCCGCCCATCCGAGCGGGCCACGCCCGGCCGGGACTAGCATGTGGCCAACGGCGTCGCGCCGCACGAGGCCTCGCCGACGATGTGCAGGGGGATGACCGCATGTGCCGCTGGCTCGCATACTCGGGGGAACCGCTCCGACCGTCCACGCTGATCCTCGATACGCAGCACTCGCTCGTGAAGCAGTCGCTGAACTCGCCGCTCGGGGCCGAGACCGTGAACGGCGACGGGTTCGGAATCGGCTGGTACCCGTCGGGCACCAGCGACGACGCGAAGCCGGCGCTGTTCCACAGCATCGAGCCGGCGTGGCACGACGAGAACCTGCGGGAGCTCACCCACGCGATCGAGAGCCCGCTCTTCTTCGCGCATGTGCGAGCGGCGGGCGGGCCCCCGATCCAGCAGACGAACTGCCACCCGTTCCGGTACGAGAACTGGCTGTTCATGCACAACGGCTTCCTCGGCGACTTCGTGAAGATGAAGCGCGACCTCGTGTTCGCCGTGGACCCGTCGCTCTACCCGCACATCCACGGCACGACCGACTCCGAGGTGATCTTCCACCTCGCGCTGTCCCTCGGCCTCCGTGACGACCCCATCGCCGGCATCACCGCCGCCGTGCAGCTGATCGAGAAGGTCGGCCGCGAACACGGCATCGCCTTCCCCATGCAGGGCACCATGGCCGTCTCCGACGGGACGACGATCTGGGCGTTCCGCTACTCCACCCAGCGCCGGTCGCGCACCCTCTTCCACTCCGAGGACATCGACACGCTGCGTGAGCTGTACCCCGATGTCGAGCGGCTGAACCTGTTCGGCCGCAACGCGCGCGTGGTGGTCTCGGAGCCCCTGAACGACATGCCGGGCGCGTTCATCGAGGTGCCCGAATCGACCGTCGCCATCATCGGCGAGGGCGAGTTCGACCATCGGCCRTTCCTCGCCGAAGCCGATTGATCGACGGGGCGAGAGGACACGGGGCCGGATGTCGCACCGAAGGCTGGACACGCACGGCATGCTGAGGTTCGATGGTGATCGAACCACCATGGTGCCCGCCCTACCGGGCACGCGTCACCCGCACGATCGCGGGCTCCGGGAGTGATCGCATGGCCGTCCGGAACAAGCGGAATCGGGATTTCGCCGAGACGCGGACCCCCGTGGGCGTTCTGGGCGGGCTCATCGGACTCGTGGCGGCCAGTGCGGCCGCGGCCACGCTCGTCGTCGTCGGGGTGACGCCGGCGATCGCGACCGTCGGCATCGCGGCATCCGGCACCATCGGCATGTTCGAGAACCTGCCGAGCTACCTCGAGATCGGGGAGCTGTCGGAGAAGAGCAACATCTACGCGACCAGGTCCGACGGGTCCACCGTGCTCCTGGCCTCGTTCTACGACCAGAACCGCATCGAGGTCGGCTGGGACGGCATCAGCCAGTACGTCAAGGACGCAACGGTCGCCGGCGAGGACCCGAGGTTCTACGAGCACGGCGGCATCGACCTGCAGGGCACCGTGCGCGCGGCGGTGACCACGGCGACCGGCCGCGAGACGCAGGGCGGGTCGTCGATCGCCCAGCAGTACGTCAAGAACGTGCGCGTGCAGGAGTGCGAGGGCATGGCCGACGTCACGGCACTCGAGGACCTCACCGAGGAGGAGCGGGAGGCGCTCACCGGTGACGAGCGCCACGCCCTCATCGAGCAGGAGCGCCTCGGCTGCTACGACACCGTGACCGAGACGTCGATCGACCGCAAGCTCAAGGAGATGCGCCTCGCCATCGGCGTCGAGAAGCGGTACACGAAGAACGAGATCCTGCTCGGCTACCTGAACATCGCCGGCTTCGGCGGCACCGTGTACGGCATCGAGGCCGCGGCGAACTACTACTACAACACCAGCGCTGCGAATCTCTCGCTGGCGCAGGCCGCCTCCCTCATGGCGATCGTGAACAACCCCGCGAAGTTCCAGATCGACAAGCCCGAGAGCGAGACGAACGGTGCGGCGAACGGCTACGCCGAGAACACCTCGCGGCGCAACTACATCCTCGACCGCATGCTGGAGTACCGGAAGATCACGCAGGCGGAGTACGACACGGCGGTCGCAACGCCCGTGCAGCCCGCCATCACCGAGCCGAGCACCGGATGCCAGACCGCGGGGGGCAGCGCCTACTTCTGCGACTACGTGAAGAACATCCTGCAGAACGACCCGAACTTCGGCGAGGACGCCGACACGAGGATGCGCAACTTCCGGCGCGGCGGATTCCAGGTCTACACGACGCTCGACCTCGACCTGCAGAACGCCGCAGAGACGACGATCGCCCAGAACGTGCCGCAGACCTATCCCGGGTGGGACGTCGGCGCGGTGATCTCCTCGGTGCAGGTCGGCACGGGCCGGGTGCTGGCGATGGCGCAGAACCGCACGTACAGCCAGGATCCCGAGGTGCTCAACTCGGGCCCGCAGTTCACGAGCATCAACTACAACACCGACTTCGAGTACGGCGGTTCGCGCGGGTTCCAGCCGGGTTCCTCGTACAAGGTGTTCACGCTGGCGGAGTGGCTGAAGACGGGGCACGCGCTCTCGGAGCGGGTCGACTCCCGGCCTAAGGCGAACTGGGGCACGTTCCAGGACAGCTGCCTCGGCCCGCAGAACTACGACGCCGAGCACTGGGCGCCCCGCAACGACGCCAACGAGGCGGGTGCCAACTACAGCGCCCTCGAGTCGACGATCGGCTCGATCAACACGGGCTACATCGGCATGGCCAAGCGGCTCGACCTCTGCGGCATCCGCAAGACCGCCGAGGCGTTCGGCGTGCACCGCGCCGATGGCGAACCGCTCGTGCAGAGCGCCTCCGCGGTGATCGGCATCAACGAGGTGGCCCCGCTCACCATGGCCGTCGCATTCGCCGGCATCGCGAACAACGGCGTCACCTGCACTCCCGTCGCCATCGACCGCATCGTGGGGCGAGACGGCCAGGAGCTGCCCGCCCCGCAGACGACGTGCACGGAATCGGTGCCGCCCGCGGTCGCCGCGGCGATGCACTACGCCATGATCCGCGTGATGACGAGCGGCACCGCCACCGTCTCGAACGGGGCGACCTCGCCGCACGTGCCGCTCATCGGCAAGACGGGGACCACCGACGGGGCGAAGGACACCTGGATGGTCGGCGCCAGCTCGAAGGTGGCCACGGCGGCGGCCGTGGTGAGCGTCAACGGCGATGCGAACCAGCGCGCCATCTCCTTCGCGAGCGGGCAGGCCGCGACGGCGCGTCACCGGATGTGGCCGGCCGTCATGTCGGTGGCCGCGGCGAAGTACGGCGGCGACCCCTTCACCGAGGCCGGACCGGGCCCGGTCGCCCCGAAGTCGGGCGGCGTCGACGGTGGAACCACCGAGACGCCTGCACCGGCCGATCAGACCGAGGGCGGCGGCGACGGGAACGGCGGCAAYGGCGGCAACGGCAACGGCAACGGCAACGGGAACGGCGGCAACGGGAACGGCACGGGCGGTCCACCCGGGCAGTGACGCCGGACGCCGTCGGCTGACCGCACGGGACGACCGCGCATCCGAGCAGYGACGGCCGCCTCGCCCTCCCGCGTGGCTCAGAAGTCGATCGAATCCCCGGGTTCGAGGGGCAGGTACTCGCCGCCGCCCTGCTCGACGGCCCAGCGGAGGCGGGCGTTCGAGAGGTCCTTGCCGGCGCGCGACAGCAGCATCTCATGCGTCGGGAACGCCCGCTTCGGCGCCACCTCGATGACGTAGTCCATGGCTTCGCTGATCTTCATCCAGGGTGCGGCGGCCGGGGCGGCGAGCACGTCGACGGCGATCCCGTCGGGCGCGACGAACGAGTCGCCCGCGTAGTACAGCGCCTCGTTCACGAGCACCCCGAGGTTGTCGATGATCGGGATCGACCGGTGGATCTGCGCGTGCTGCCCGCCGAAGAATCGCAGCCGGAACGGCCCGACCTCCACCTCGTCGCCCGCCGCGACCGTCTCCACCGGGAATCCGGATGCCGTCGCGGCGACGCCCGCCGGGCCGAAGATGCGCACTCCGGGGTTGGCGCCGACGATGCGGCCGAGCTGCTCGGGCGTCCAGTGGTCGGCGTGCTCATGGGTGATCACCACGGCGGCGGTGCCGGCCGACTCCGTGATCGGTGTGGTGAAGCTGCCCGGGTCGACGTAGAGCTTGTCGCCCGAGTCCTCGATGACGAGCGCGGCATGTTCGAGCTTGGTGAGTCGCATGCGTCGAGCCAACACCGCCCGCCGCGCGGCGCGCAAGCCCGTCGCCTGCCAGAATCGCACCATGATCCGAGCCCCGCGGCGCCTCCTCGTCGCCGTCAACCCGGCCGCCTCCTTCGGCCGCAATCGCGCCGTGGGGCCGGCCGTGGTCGAGCGGCTCGTGGATGCCGGGTACGACGTGTCGATGCTCCGCGAGGCGAACTTCGAGCTGCTCCGGCGCGAGGCCGAGTCGGCGTTCGAGCAGCGCCCCGACGCCCTCGTCGTGGTCGGCGGCGACGGCATGGTCTCGCTCGGCGTGAACCTCGTGGCGCAGACGGGCGTGCCGCTCGGCATCGTGGCGGCCGGCACGGGCAACGACCTCGCCCGCGGGCTGGGGCTGCCGTACGACGATCCCGCAGCGGCCACGGACGCGCTGCTGGCCGCGCTCGACCGCGAGCCCAGGCGGATCGATGCCGGGATCATCCGGCACGGCGACCTGCGCACGTGGTTCGCGTGCGTGGTCTCGACGGGCTTCGACGCCGTCGTCAACGAGCGGGCGAACCGGATGACGCGTCCACGCGGCCCCAGTCGGTACACGCTCGCCCTCGCCCGCGAGCTCGCCACGTTCCGTCCCCGCACGTACGCCATCACGATCGACGGGGTGCGCCGGGAGCAGCGCGCGATGCTCGTGTCGGTCGCGAACAATCCCTCGCTGGGCGGCGGCATGCGCATCGTGCCGCACGCCGACCTCGCCGACGGCCTGCTCGACGTCTTCATCGTCCATCCGCTGTCCCGTTCGGCGCTCGTCCGCGTGTTCCCGAAGGTCTTCGCGGGCACCCACGTCGACCACCCCGCGGTCGAGTTCGTGCGGGCGAGCCGGGTGCGCATCGAGGCCGACGACATCGTCGCGTACGCCGACGGCGAGCGCATCGGCCGGCTCCCGATCGAGGTCGACGTGGCGCCCGGGGCGCTGTCGGTCTTCGCATGATCACGGCGCCGGATGCCGCGGCGGCGTCGATTTTGCGGGAGCCGCGAGCCTGTGTCATACTCTTCAAGTTGTCGATTCGGCCCCATCGTTTAGCGGCCTAGGACACCGCCCTCTCAYGGCGGCAGCGCGGGTTCAAATCCCGCTGGGGTCACAACAGCGAAAGCCCCCGGTCACCCGGGGGTTTTCTGCATTTCCGGGCGGCATTCTCCGGCACGTGCGGGGTCGTCCCTCGATCGCCACGGCCCGCCGCCACGTCCCGCGGCGAGAATGCGGTGCGCTGCGGCATCCGCTCGCCCTCCGCTAGACTCGGCTGAGCGAAGGGGAGTATCCCGCGAGGCGCACGCCTCGGGCCACGATCGTCAGTACGAGCGCCAGAGACGCCGCTCCGGGCGTGGCGGCGCGCCGAGGGCGCGGTCGGGAGAGACTTTCGGGTTCACCTGTACCCACTCACCCCGGAAGGCCCCCTGTGCTCGAACTCCCCGTCTGGTTCGAAGTCGGCTCCCTCGTGGTCCTGACCCTCATCCTCATCGGCGACCTGCTGCTCGTCGTCAAGCGCCCCCACGTGCCCTCGTTCCGGGAGTCCACCCTGTGGGTGGTCTTCTACGTGGCGCTCGCGCTCGTGTTCGCGCTCTTGATGCTCCTGCTCGGCGACGCCGAGCACGCCGGCCAGTTCGTGGTCGGCTGGCTCACGGAGTACAGCCTCTCGATCGACAACCTCTTCGTGTTCGTCATCATCATGGCGAGGTTCTCGGTGCCGAAGAAGATGCAGCAGGAGGTGCTCATGGTGGGCATCATCCTGGCGCTGATCTTCCGCGGGGTGTTCATCCTCCTCGGCGCCCAGCTCATCGAGAACTTCAGCTGGATCTTCTACATCTTCGGCGCCTGGCTCGTCTGGACGGCGATCCAGCAGGCGTTCCTGCATCGCGAGGAGAGCGCAGAGGAGACCGAGAGCGCGCTCGTGCGGATGCTCCGCAAGCGCGTTCGCATCTCCGACGACTACGACGGCATCAAGCTGCGCACCACGGTCGACGGCACGCGCATGTTCACGCCGATCATCATCGTGTTCATCGCGATCGGCACGACCGACCTCCTCTTCGCGCTGGATTCGATCCCCGCCATCTTCGGCATCACGCAGTCGGCGTTCATCGTCTTCACGGCCAACGTGTTCGCGCTGATGGGCCTCCGCCAGCTCTACTTCCTGCTCGGCGGGCTGCTCGAGCGGCTCGAGTACCTCAAGTACGGCATCGCGTTCATCCTCGCCTTCATCGGCGTGAAGCTCGTGTTCCACGCCCTGCACGTCAACGAGCTCCCGTTCCTCAACGGCGGCGAACCCGTCGAGTGGGCACCCGAGATCTCCACGTGGGCCTCGCTCGGCGTGATCGTGGTGGCGATGGCCGTGGCGACGATCGCGAGCCTCGTCAAGGCCCGGGTCGACTCGAAGCGCCGCGGCGTGAAGCTCATGGACGAGGTGCCGCACTTCACCGAGGACGCCTCCCGCCGCGAGCACTGACCGGTCCGGGGGTCGCGCCGCTGTGCACAGCGGTCCGCAGGACCCGCCCGGAGTTGCTAGCGTGGGGAGGCGGCGCCTGGGTGGGGCGCCCGGGCMGGGGGGCCCGCAGGCGAGTTGCGACGAGGAGAACCGTGTCCGCTGATGGCGAGGACATCGTCCGACTCCCGCGCGGTTCCGCGGTGATCGCCCACAGTGCGCAGAGCGACGTCGGTCGTGTCCGCAGCGTGAACGAAGACGCGTTCCTCGCGGCCGCACCGGTCTATCTCGTGGCCGACGGCATGGGCGGCCACGCGCGAGGCGATGCGGCGAGCCGCACGGTGGTCGAGACCTTCCGCCGTCACCTCGAGGCAGGCAGGCCGTCATCGCCCGAGCAGGTGCTCGACGCCATCCACAGTTCGAACGACGCCGTCCGGGCGCTGAGCGCCGAGGGCGAGGAGGGCACGGCCGTCGCCGGCACCACGCTCACGGGCATCGCGCTCGTCGACGCGGGCGACGGCGCGGGCTTCCACTGGATGGTGTTCAACGTCGGCGACTCCCGGGTCTACTCGTGGGACGGACGCACGCTGCAGCAGTTGAGCGTCGATCATTCGGCGGTGCAGGAACTCGTCGACGCCGGCCTGATCAGCGCCGACGATGCCGAGCGCCATCCCGACCGCAACGTGATCACGAGGGCGATGGGTGCCGACGAGGTCGTCGATCCCGACGTCTGGCTCATCCCCGCCGCCGGCCGCCAGGTGTTCCTGATCTGCTCGGACGGCCTCTCGAAGGAGGTCGACGACGAGCAGCTCGCCCAGGTCCTCGCCGGAGACACCGGGCATGCGGCGGGCCTCGCGGGCGAGTTGGTCGATGCCGCGCTCGAGCACGGCGGTCGTGACAACGTCACGGTCATCGTGGTCGAGTCGCAGCTCGGCGATGACGACGATGACGACGAGACCACCCGCGACCGAACCGGCTCGTTGTCACGCGCCGCCGAGGACACGACGCCGCGCACCGGGGGAGGGCACCATGGCGACGTATCGGCCTGACCCCTCGGGCGCGTGGCTCGCTGCCGTGCGCGGGCGCGTCGCCCTCCTGGCTCCGATCACTGCAGCCGACGCGGTGGCGGCGGTGTGGGCCGAGCTCGGCGCCCCCGATCCGACGCCGCAGGTGCTCGACCGGCTCACCGCGTCGGGCCTCGCGGCCACGCCGCCGTTCGCCCT
>NZ_JBFUCL010000114.1:0-10326 GCF_056405255.1 Agromyces sp. P1_H4
CCCGCGGCATCCGCTTCGTCGCGGCATCCGCCGCTCAGCGCAGCGGCACGCGGTCGCTCAGCGGAGGGGCACGCCCACGTCGCTGCCGCCCTCGGGCGTGAGCCGCGCGTTCACCTTCACGAGCGACGGGGTCGGCACGAAGCCCCCGGCGAAGAGCGCCTCACCCTGCCGGAACCACGGCGACCTCGCGAGCAGCGCGACGGGCGCGTAGCCGAAGTAGGTGCCGAGCTCCTCGAGGTCGACTGGCGAGGTCATCTTCATGAGGGCGAGGTTGTCGCACTGCGAGATGATCCCGGGGTGCACCTTCGAGGGCCGCTGCGTCGAGAGCAGCAGCCACAGGCCGAACTTGCGCCCCTCTGCGGCGATCTGCACGATGCGGTCGCGCACGGCGACGGCGAGCGGCGAGTCGAGCTGGGGCGAGCAGAGGTTGTGCGCCTCGTCGATGACGAGCAGCACGGGCCGTCGTTCCTCGCGCCGCTCCCAGAGGTCGTCGAGCAGCGAGAGGGCGACGACGAGCTGCTGCTCGGGCGTCGAGAATCCGCCGAGGTCGAGCACCGTGGCGTCGGGCCGCTCGGCGACGACGTCGGTGACCGCGGTGTCGGCTCCCGCCCACACCTCCCAGTCGAGCACGCCCAGGTTCTCGATGCGCTCGGCGAGCGGATGCTGGTCGCCGCCCTCCTGCACGGCCTCGAGCATGGGGATCAGCTGGTCGAGTTCGCCCGCCCGGAGGAGCTCCTGCATATGGATGAGCGAGTTGTACTCGTCGCGGTCGGCCACGGGGTCGAGTCGCAGGACGGCAGCCTTGGACGGCCGGTTCATGTCGAGGAACCGCGCGCGAAGGCGGTGCTCGCCCTCACCGCGGGCGCGCAGCACCCGGATGTCGCGGCCCGCGAGCGCTTCGGCGGTGGGGCCGGTCGCCCCGGGATTGAGCTCGCCGAGCCGCACGAAGTCGGAGTTGGGATCGAAGATCACCACCGGCAGGGCGGTGTGCGCGATGAGCTGCTCGAGCACCACGCCGAGCGCGTAGGTCTTGCCCGATCCACTCTGGCCGCACCAGAAGGTGTGACGGTTGAAGCGGCGCGGCAGGAGCTTCGCGGGGCCGCCGGGCTCGGTGAGATTGCGGCCCACCTCGAGCAGCGCCCCGGTGGTGGCGTGCAGCACGTCGATCGTCGCGGCGTCGACCTCCTCGACCACGCCCGACTCGAACGCGCGGCTGCGGGCGGTGTCGAGCGCGCCGTCACCGAGGATGCCGATGAGGCGCCCCCGCAGGTGCGCCGGCACGGTCTCGGACCGTTCCTCGACGAGCGCGAGCTGGCGCTCGCCGTCGGCGGTGACGATCACGAGCGACCCGGCGACGAGGTTCGATCCGGCGGCGTCGGCGACGAGGAAGGACCGCCCGTCGTCGGAGCGGGCGATGGGCGAGGTCACGGCATCCATGGGCCGATCATGCCACCCCGCGGCATCCGTGCTCTGGAAGAATCGGTGTTCGTGCCAGACCTCACGATCCGAACGGCGGGTGCAGCGGATGCCGCGGCGCTCGCCGAGCTCGCCGCCGACACCTTCCCCCTCGCCTGCCCGCCGTCGACGACCGCCGAGGCGATCGCCGCGTTCATCGCCGCGAACTTCACCGTTGAGCGCATGGGGGAGTACCTCGCGGACCCGGGCCGCACGCTGCTGCTGGCCGAGGAGGACGACGGCCACCTGGTGGGGTACTCGATGCTCATCGCGGGCGATCCTGCCGATGCGGATGCCGCGGCCGCCGTCGCGGCACGACCGACGATCGAGCTCAGCAAGTTCTACACGCGCGCGCTCGCGCACGGGTCGGGCGTCGTCGCGGGACCGCTCATGGCGGCGACGCTCGACGCTGCTGCGACGACGGGCGCGATCGCCGCGTGGCTCGGCGTGAACGAGGAGAACGCGCGGGCGATCCGGTTCTACGAGAAGCACGGGTTCGCGAAGGCGGGCCGCAAGCGGTTCCGTCTCGGCGACCGCCTCGAGCAGGACTGGGTGCTGGCTCGCGCCCTGCCCTGAGCGATCGCGCTTGCCGCCGCCAGAGTACCTGACTAAGGTCAGCAATATGTCCAGCCCGTCTGGCGCGGTCGCCGCTCGCCGTGCCGCCGCCCGTGCCGCCGACCGTGGCGCCGACCGCGGCGCGATCGACACCGTCCGCGCCWTCAACCGCATCGTCACGAGTCGCATCGGCGCGCTCGAGGACCATTACCTCGGCAGCGATCGTTCGCTCGGCAGCTCCCGGGTGCTCTGGGAGGTGGCGGGCGACGGCGTCGAGGTCCGCACCATCCGCGAGCGACTCGAGCTCGACTCGGGCTACCTCAGCCGCCTGCTCCGCTCGCTCGAGCGCGAGGGGCTCGTGACCGTCGAGGCCGCGGCATCCGCTGACTCGCGCGTGCGCACCGTGCAGCCGACGCCGGCGGGGCGGGTGGAGCGCGCCGAGCTCGACCGCCGCAGCGATGCGCTCGCGGCATCCGTGCTCGAACCGCTGAGCGACGGCCAGCAGGCCCGGCTCATCGAGGCGATGGGCACGGTCATGCGGCTCCTCGAGGCCGGGCTCGTGCAGGTCGAGCCGGCGGATGCCGCGTCAGATGACGCCGGGCGCTGCCTCGCCGCCTACTACGACGAGCTCGGGCGGCGGTTCCCGGGCGGCTTCGACCCCGGCCGGAGCCTGCACCCCGGCACGCACGAGTTCGCCGAGCCGACGGGCCTGTTCGTGCTCGCCCGGCTGCACGGACGAGCGATCGGATGCGGCGCGGTGCTGTTCCACGACGACGAGCCGGCCTACGTCAAGCGCATGTGGGTCGACGACGCGGTGCGCGGCATGGGCGTCGGGCGGCGCATCCTCGCGGCGCTCGAGCAGGCCGCGCGCGATCACGGCGCGGCATCCGTCACCCTCGAGACGAATGCGAGCCTCACGGAGGCCATCGCGATGTACCGGGCGTCGGGCTACGTCGACGTCGAGCCGTTCAACGACGAGGTCTACGCCGACCACTGGTTCGAGAAGCGCCTCTAGCGGCGTCGCGCCGCGTCGCCCCGCGCCGCCTGGTCAGCCGCGCGCCGCCTTCACCTGCTCGTACGCGTCCAGGGCCGCCGCGCGGGTCGCCTTCAGGTCGACGATCGGCTGGGGGTAGTCGTCGGTGTCGACCTCGCGTACCCAGCGCCGCACGTAGGCGCCGTCGGGGTCGAACTTCGTCGCCTGCAGTTCGGGATTGAACACCCGGAAGTACGGCGCGGCATCGGCGCCAGACCCGGCCACCCACTGCCAGTTGAACGGGTTGGCCGCCGCATCGGCGTCGACGAGCGTGTCCCAGAACCACTGCTCGCCGCGGCGCCAGTCGATGAGCAGGTTCTTCGTGAGGAACGACGCGACCACCATGCGCACGCGGTTGTGCATGCTGCCGGTCGCCCAGAGCTCGCGCATGCCGGCGTCGACGAGCGGCACCCCGGTGCGACCCTCCTCCCAGGCCCGCAGCGCGGCCGGATGCAGCCGTGGCCACGGGAACGCGTCGAACTCCGCGCGCCAGTTGCGGGTGGCGAGCTCGGGGGAGTGGTACAGCACGTGCCAGGCGAACTCCCTCCAGCCGAGCTCCGTGCGGAACCGGTTCACGCCCTCGCCCCGGACCCGGCGCTCGCGCAGTGCGTGCCAGACCTCGAACGGACTGAGCTCGCCCCAGCGCAGCCGAGGTGAGAGGCGCGACGTCACGTCGAGCGCGGGACGATCGCGTCCGTCGGCGTAGCCGCCGAGGCCCTCGTCGGCGAACTCGTCGAGCCGTTCGTGCGCCGCCGCGGTGCCCGGCGTCCACGCCGCGCGGAGGCCGTCCGCCCAGTCGGGGTGGGTGGGCAGCAGCTCCCAGTCGTCGAGGGCGTCGCTCGCGGCATCCGTGGCGGCGGTGCCACCGCCGTCGATCGCCTCGGGGGCGGGCAGCGGATGCCGCGGCTCGGGCGCCTGCGTGCACGCCCGCCAGAACGGGGTGAACACCGAGAACGGGGTGCCCTGCCCGGTGCGGATGGTCCAGGGCTCGAACAGCAGGTTGGCCGCGAAGCTCTGCACCTCGAGCCCGTCGTCGCGCAGCTCGCGCTTCAGGGCCGCGTCGACCTCGCGCTCGGGGCCGCCGTAGCGACGGTTCCAGAACACCGCGGCGGCGCCGGTCTCCTCCAGGAGGGAGCGGATGACGGCGCCGGCCGCGCCCCGCCGCAGCACGAGCCGCGCGCCCAGCGCCTCGAGCCCCCGGCCGAGGGCTTCGAGTGACCCGTGCAGCCACCACTTCGCCGCGCCGCCGAGTGGCCGGATGCCGGGCGACTCCTCGTCGAGCACGTACACGCACACGACCGGCGCCCCGCGTTCGACCGCGGCCACGAGCGCCGGATGGTCGGCGACCCGCAGGTCGTCGCGGAACCAGACGATCGAGGGCGCGACGCTCATGCCGCGACGATAGCCGACACCCCTGTCATGCTGCCTGTGCGGGTGGTCCCAGCTACGCCGCCGCCGCGGCCGTCCTCGCCGCGGCCCGCGCGATCGCCCACGTGCCGAGGCCGGAGGCGAGGAACACCACGGCGAGGATCGCCCAGCCGCCGAACCCGAAGGTCAGCGCGGTCGACGTGACGAAGAGGGGCGAGACCATCGCGCCGAGCGAGTACCCCATCGAGAACACGCCCTGGTAGGTGCCCGCCTGCACCGGGTCGGCGAGCTCGAAGCTGAGGCCCCAGCCGCCGGCCTGCGAGAGCACCTCGGCGAAGGCGTGGGTGACCGCGGCCGCGACGATGACGGCGGCCGCGAATCCGGCGGGCAGCCCGGCGGCGGCGGCGTAGACCAGGCAGGCGGCGGCCATGAGCCACGCCGCGAGGGCCGAGACGCGGCCGGCTCGCCGTACGTCGTGGGTGCCGCGCGACAGCGGCACCTGGAACAGCACCACGATGGCCGTGTTGAGGATGAGCACCACCGCGACGAGCACCTCGGGGGCGGCCGTGTCGTTCGCGATCCACAGGGGTACGCCGACCTCGCCGACGCCGAACTGCATGCCGAAGACCGCGCTGAGTGCGCTGAGCCCGAGGTAGCGCGGGTCGCGCCAGGGCGAGTGCGCGCGGCGGGCGAGGCGTTCGGCCCGAGCGGATGCCGCGACATCCGTGGACCCGGTCGCAGTGGTGATCACCGCGGCATCCGTCGCGACCCGCTTGGGCGCGTCGACGTAGGCGGGGAGCCGCACGAGCTGGGTGACGCCCGCGAGGTACATCACGCCGGCGCCGACGATGATCCAGCGGTAGGCGTCGGCCGTGCCGGCGAGCAGCGCGACGGCTCCGATGCCCGACCCGACCGCGATGGCGACGTTCGTCACCGTGCGCAGCACCGCGCGGGCATGCACCCGGCTCTCGCCGTCGAAGGCGCGGGCGATGATCGCCATGCGGGTGGAGTTGGCGGCCTGCTCGACGGCGCCGACGAGCACGGCGATCACCAGGGCCGTGACGAAGTCGTGGGCGAGCACGTAGCAGACGAGGCCGATGCCGTCGACGATGGAGAGCACGATGAGCAGGCGCTTCGCGCTCGTGCGGTCGGCGAGCCAGCCGCCCGCGAGCGACGACAGGACGCCCGCGGCGCTCGCGGCGCCGAGGACGATCGCCACCTCGTGCGGCGCGAGGCCGACGATGAGCGTGAAGTAGAGCACCGTCACCGTGAGGAAGATGCCGCGGCCGACCCGGCTGATGAGAGTGGCGATGACGAGGATGCGCAGCACGGGGTCGGCGAGCGAGCCGATGATGCGCCGGAAGAGGTTCGGTCGATCGGCGTGCGTGGATTCCGTCGCGGCTGCGACGTCGGAGGCGTTCGCCTCGTCCGAGGCGGCGGWTGCGTCGTCGAGGTCGGGCTGGATGACGGGGAGGGTGCCGGTGTCGGGGGTGGGGGTCGCGCTCACGTCTCAGTTCTGCCAGAGCTGCGGGGGCCGTCGAAATCGATGTAGCGTTGGGCTACATGTTGAGGTACCTGCTGACGGAGGACGACGTCGGCAGCGTGCGCTTCGGCATCTCTCCGCTCTGCGAGCTGGGGCTCTCGCTTCGGGCGATCAAGGAGCCCGCGCGCTTCCCGCTGCAGCTCGGCTGGTTGCGCCGCACCGAGGAGGCGCGGGCCCGCCTCGACCTCCACACGCTCTCGGGGCTCATCGATGAGCGGATGTGGACGCCCGACTTCCTGAACCCGCGTCCGAGCTCGCCGCTCACCCGCATCGAGGACGAGTTCGCCGGCCTCCTCGAGACACCCCCAGAGGTCTTCCGGCGCGACCTCATCGCCGTGCACGGGCATATTCCCGACGTGTTCGCGGGATCCACCAGTGCGTCGCTCCGGCGCATCGCCCGGGCGCTGCGGCAGCTCTGGGAGACCTGCTTCGAACCGTACTGGCCGCGCATGCGCGCCGTGCTCGAGGCGGACGTCGTGTACCGCGGCCGCCAGATCGCGCAGGCCGGCGTGGCGACCATGCTCAACGGGCTCTCGGAGCGCATCGAGTACGACCGGGGCGTCGTCGCCGTGCGCCTGCACGACCCCGCCGACCGCACGATCGCCATCGACGGCAACGGCCTGACGCTCGTGCCGACCATGTTCACCCGGCGGGCATCCGCGCCGGTGGGCGATGGGCCGCCGATGATCATGTACTCCGCCCGCGGCCAGGGCGCGCTGTGGGAGACGGAGCACGTCGCCAACCCGGCCGCCGTCGTCGCGGTCCTGGGCCAGACCCGGGCGAGCCTGCTCGCGGCGCTCGGCGACCCCGCCTCGTCGACCGAGCTCGGCGTCCGCCTCGGCGTCACCGCCTCGGCCGTGAACCAGCACCTGCGCGTGCTGCGCGATGCGGGCCTGCTCGTGAGCACCCGGTACGGCCGCAGCGTGCTCTACCTGCGCAGCGAGCTCGGCAGCGCGCTGCTCGAGTCGCGCGCGGGCTGAGCGGGGTCAGTCCGGGTCCGCCGCCACCCGCAGCACGACCTTGCCGCGCACGTGCCCACCCTCGAGAAGCCGGTGCGCCTCGGCGCCCTCGGCGAGCGGCAGCTCTCGGTCGACGTGCACGCGCACGGAGCCGTCGTCGATGAGCCGCGTGATCACCGCCAGCGTGCGCGCGTCGGGCGACACCGAGTACCCGGTGGCACGGATGCCGCGGGCGGCCGCCTCGTCGGCCATGGTCGGCCACGACCCGGTGGGCACGTTCACGACGAGCCCGTGGGGGCGCAGCACGTCGAGCGACCGCGTGCCGGTGTCATCGGCGACGTTGCCGATGAGGTCGATGACGACGTCCTGCTCGGAGGCGACCTGCTCGAACCGTTCCGAGGTGTAGTCGATGACGTGGCGGGCGCCGAGCGACCGCACGAAGTCCACATTGCGGGCCGAGCAGGTCGCCGTGACCTCCGCGCCGAAGTAGGCCGCGAGCTGCACGGCGAAGTGCCCGACGCCGCCGGATGCCGCGTGCACCAGCATCCGCTGCCCCTCATGTGCGCGCGCCGTGTCGATCACCGCGCCCCAGGCCGTGAGGGCGGCGAGCGGCACCGCGGCCGCCTCGGCGAAGCCCAGCGATGCTGGCATCGGAGCGACGCTCAGCGACGACACGGCGATGTACTCGGCGTAGCTGCCCCCGAGCCGCGGCACGCGGCCCATGCCGTAGACGCGGTCGCCGGGCTGCAGCGGGTGCGCCGCGTACGGCACCGCTTCGACCACCCCGGCGAAGTCGTTGCCGAGCACGGCGGGATACGAACCGATCGCCGCGGCGACTCCGCGGCCCGCCCGGGTCTTCGCGTCGATGGGGTTCACGCCGGCCGCCACCACGCGCACGACGACCTCGTCGCTCACGCGGGTGGGCCGCGGCACCTCCGCGAGGTGCAGCTCGTCGGCCTCACCGGTGCGATCGATCACGAGCGCCTGCATCGTCTCGGCCATCGGCACTTCCTCCCCGTCGGCATCCCCACGCACCACTATGCTGCACACAGTGCGCCGCTGGGCCGACGGATGCGGCGGGGACGGGGAATTCCGTGAGGCGACTGTTCGGGGTGCTGCGGCTGCTGGCGGCCGCGGCGATCATCGTGGCGATCGTGGGCCAGTTCGCGCAGAGCTGGTCGATGGTGAGCGATCGACTCGCGTTCGTCGTGAACTTCTTCAGCTTCTTCACGATCCTCTCGAACGCCCTCTCGGCGATCGTGCTGCTCGTGGGCGCGTGGTACGCGTTCGCCCGGCGCGTCGACCCGGCCGCCTACAACCTCGTGCGTGCGTGCGTGGTGACCTACATGGCCACGACGTTCGTCGTCTACAACCTGCTCCTCCGCGAGATCTCGCTCGACCAGGCCACGACGGTGCCGTGGTCGAACGAGATCCTGCACGTGTGGGCGCCGCTCTACCTCATCGCCGACTGGGTGCTCGCGCCCGGACGCCGCCGCGTCGAGTGGCGGCGGCTCTGGACCATCGCGATCTTCCCCATCGCCTGGGCGGTGTACTCGATGATCCGGGGCGCGATCGTCGGCTGGTACCCCTATCCGTTCCTCGATCCGGCGCAGCAGGCGGGCTACGGCGGCGTGGCCGTGTACGTCATCGCCATCGCGGCGTTCATCCTCCTGGTCGGTGCGGGCATCATCGCCCTGAGCCGCACGCCATGGCCGCACGAACCCGACGAGCCCAGGGACGAGCCCACGGCCGCCGCACCGTCTGGGCGTCACGGCGAACGCGCAGGCGTCACCTCCGCCTGAGCCGGGCCCAGGTCGGCGGGGCTCAGTCGCGCTGCAGCCAGCGGGCCACGCGCTCGCGGAGCACGCTCGTCTGCTGGGCCTGGCCGTCGTCGCGGGCGGGCACGAGCTCGAGCATGGTGTGCAGGCCGCCGGCCCAGCGCTCGGCGATGCCGAAGGGATGCACCGGGTCTCGGGGGGCGCCGACGACGAGCGAACGGATGCCGCGTGCCGTCAGCTCCTCGAGCTCGGCGTCGTCGGCGAACGCCCGGTTGCGCGGGATCTCGACGAGGCGCATGGCCCGGCGTGCGGCATCCGGTGCCTGGAACTGGGCGAGCAGCGCCCGGCCGCCGGCGGGGGTGGCCGAGGCGATCTCGCGGTAGATCGCTCGCTCCTGGAACTCGTCGGCGCCGGCCGGACCCGCATCGGCGAGGATCTGCCCGATCACGGGGAAGGGCCGCAGGTTGTCGGGCAGTGAGCGGTCGTCGAAGGCGGGCCGCACGAACACCGCACGGCGCACGGGCAGCAGGCCGAGCAGCGCGATGCGCAGGGCGAGCGCCGCACCCATCGAGATGCCGATGAGCGTGACGGCGTCATCGGGGTCGCCATGCCCGGCGTGGGCCTCGACGAGCGACGCCGGCACCTGCTCGCAGACCTCGGCGGCGAGCCGGTCGAGATGGAAGTCGCCGGGTTCCCCGACCGCGAGGAACCCGCCGTGGGCCCGCACGTCGGGAGCGACGATCAGCTCGTCGGGCCCGGAGACCGCCTGCACGACGGGTTCGAAGATGCCGAGCGGCTGCCGGCGGTCGGACCCGAGCCCGTGCAGGAGGACGGTCGTCACGCCAACGCACCCGGACGATAGACGGAACGCGCCGGGTCGTCGGGCCGCAGGGCGAGGAGCAGCTCTTCGGCGAGGCGCACGAGGATCGCGATCTGGTCGTCGTCGCGATCGACCCAGCAGCACCGTGGCTCGTCGGCGACGGGAACGAAGTCGTCGTGCTGCTCCCACACGACGAGGGTGCGCTCGGCGCCGAGCACGTACTGCTGCCACCACACCTGGCGCAGGTAGCCGCGCGGCACGCCTCGCCACGGCCGCGAGGTCGTCTTGATCTCGCAGAGCTCGGGGGTGCCGTCGGTGGTGACCCGCAGCCCGTCGGGCGTGGCGAGATGACGGCGGTCGGATGCCGCGTGGAACAGCAGCGACGACGGCTCGATGCCGTGCGTGCTGCGCACCCACTCGGCGATCACGGGCTCGCGTTCCCGTCCGTGGTCGGTGAAGCGGCTGCCGCCGAAGCGGCCCCGGCTGCCGTGGAGCTTCTCCCACGCGGCGGAGCGCACCGCCGCGCGCGACGAGAGCTTCGCGGCATCCGTCGCCGTCACGCCCTGGGAGCGGGCCCGGAGCCACGCGACCCGGTCGCTCGCGTCGGCGACGATGCGCTGCTCGTGCGCATGCCGCACGGGCGGCGGGGGGAGGCGGACCGCCGTCGCCGTGCCCTCGAGGTCGAAGAGGGCGAACGGGGTGTCGGGCACCTCCCGAGCGTACCGCGCACCGACCCCGCTCGGCCGGTGGCGCGGCGCGTCGCGGCGCGGTGGGTGACGGTGCGCGGCCATAGCATCGGGACCATGCCCTCAGCC
>NZ_JBFUCL010000115.1:0-10249 GCF_056405255.1 Agromyces sp. P1_H4
CAGCATCCGGAACCTGCTGACGAGCCCGAAGTACGGCCCCGTCACCGTGACGGCCGTGCTGTTCGTGGCCATCTTCATCATCGGCGGCGTCCGGTATCGCGGGTTCCTCTCAGGGCAGGTGTTCCTCAACCTGTTCGTCGACAACGCCTACCTCATCGTGCTCGCGGTCGGCATGACGTTCGTCATCCTCACCGGCGGCATCGACCTGTCGGTCGGCGCGGTCGTGGCCCTCAGCGGCATGATCGCCGCGAGCCTGCTGCAGACCGGCTGGTCGCCGGCCGCGGTGATCCCCTTGATCCTCGTGCTCACGAGCGTGCTCGGCCTGCTCGTCGGCCTGATGATCCACATCTTCAAGGTGCAGCCGTTCATCGCCACGCTCGCCGCGATGTTCCTCGCCCGGGGCCTCTGCTACGTCATCAGCCAGAGCTCGATCTCGATCACGGATGCCACGTTCGTGCAGTTGGCCGTGGCGCGCATCCCGCTCGGCGGCAACATGTCGATCACCCCCAGCGTCATCATCGCGGTGCTCGCGGTCGCGATCGCCGTGTGGGTGCTGCACGCCACCCGATTCGGACGCACGGTGTACGCCATCGGCGGCAGCGAGCAGAGCGGCCTGCTCATGGGCCTGCCCGTCGCGCGCACGAAGGTGCTCGTCTACGTGATCAGCGGCTTCTGCTCGGGCCTCGCGGGCGTGCTCTTCACCTTCTACACGCTCTCGGGCTACCCGCTCACCGCGATCGGCACCGAGCTCGACGCGATCGCCGCGGTCGTCATCGGCGGCACGCTGCTCACCGGCGGCTACGGCTTCGTGCTCGGGTCGGTGCTGGGCGTGCTGGTGCTCGGCGTGATCCAGACCATCATCACGTTCGAGGGCACGCTCTCGTCGTGGTGGACGAAGATCTTCATCGGCGCCCTGCTGCTCGTGTTCATCATCCTGCAGAAGGTGCTCACGGCCAGGCGGCGGTGATGGTGCCGCGGGGCGGCGGGCGGCGGGTGGCGGGTGCCGACGGCGATCGCTGCGGCCGAGCCGCCGGACGACGCGGCGGCTGACCCCAGGCGGCCGGACCGACCGGCTCCGGGCAGGATAATCGACATAATGAGCGCGCCCCACGGCGCGGGGCGGGAGCGCAGCAGCGAGTGGTCGAGCCAGACGACAGGGCGCGCGCTGCGACGATCTTCGACGTCGCACGGCTCGCAGGCGTGTCGCACCAGACGGTGTCGCGCGTGCTCAACGACCTGCCCAACGTGCGCCCGGCCACCCGCGCCCGCGTCGAGCAGGCGATCAAGCAACTCCGCTACGTGCCGTCCCCGGCCGCGCGCGCCCTGGTGACCCGGCGCACGCGCACGCTCGGCCTGATCGTGACCGGGGCCCCCGACTACGGACCCTCGAGCACGGCGCTGCACTTCAACGAGGCCGCACGCGACGCCCGCTACTCGGTGATCACGGCGAGCATGCTCGAGACGGATGCCCCGAGCCTGCGCTCGGCGGCCGAACTGCTCGTGCGCCAGAACGTCGAGGCGATCGTGCTCATCGCCGCCGAGCGGGGCGCGCTCGACGCCCTCGACGGGGTGGAGCTCGGCGTGCCGATCATCGCCGTCGCCTCCGAGGACCGCGGCGGCATGCACCGGGTCTGGCTCGACCAGTACTCCGGCGCCCGCCTTGCCGTCGAGCACCTCATCTCGCTGGGGCACCGCGAGATCCGGCACGTCAGCGGCCCGTCGAATGCGATGGATGCCGCGGAGCGCCTGCGGGGGTGGTCGGCGGTGCTCGGCGAGCACGGGCTTCCGGCCCGCGAGCCGCTCGTGGGCGACTGGTCGCCGCGMAGCGGCGCCGCGCACGGACGCACGCTCGCAGCGGACGCCGACATGACCGCCGTGTTCGTGTCGAACGACCAGATGGCGCTCGGCGTGATGCACGCGCTCGCCGAGTCCGGACGTTCGGTGCCGGGCGACGTCAGCGTCGTCGGCTTCGACGACATCCCCGAGGCGGCCTACTTCACCCCGCCGCTCACGACCGTGCGCCAGGACTTCGACGCCCTCGGCCGCGACGCCATGGCGGGCGTGCTCGCCGTCCTCGGCGACGACGACCGGCTCATGCCGGCGCCCCGGGTTCCCGACCTCGTCGCGCGGGCGAGCACGGCCGCGCCCACGCGGGTGCGGGTCGCGGTGGTCGCGTCGCCCTGAGGCGTCGCCGCGGCATTCGCTGCTCCCGCAGCCGAATCCCGTTTGCGCTCCGGAATCCTCGAGCTCCGGGATTCCTTCGCGCGAACAGGATTTCGGCGTCCGTGCGCGCGGCGGAGCGCGGCATCCGCTCAGCCGACGAGGAACTCCGCGATCACGAGTGCCATCCCGTGCGGGTCCCAGCGGTGGTCGGCGCCGGGGATGGTGCGGCTCGTGGCATCCGGCATCGAGGCGACGATGGATGCCGCAGCCGACGTCATGAGCGGCTGCGTCTGCTCGGCGACCAGGACGAGCGTCGGCGCGCTGATGCCGCGCCAGAGCTCCGCGCGTGGAGCGGACTGCGTCCAGGCGAGCGACTCGGCGTCGGGCAGCAGGCTCGGCGCGACCTCGAGCATCGTCGGCCAGCCCGGGCTCCGCTTGGCGCCCTCGAGCCACTCGGGCGGCATGTCGGACATGAAGGTCTCGAGTGTGCCGACCCGGTCGCCGGCCTCGATGCGCTTGCGGAGCTCCTCGGCGAAGACGGCACCCTCGGCTCCGCCCTCCGCGTCGAGCGGCACCTCGAAGAACACGAGCTTCGAGACGGGCAGCCCGGCCGCCGCGGCGGCGAGCGCGATGGAGCCGCCCGACGAGTTGCCGAACAGGGCGACCGCGTCATCCGCCCCCTCGGTGAGCAGCTCGGTGAGCGCACGCAGGTCGTCGATGGTCTGGGCGAGGGTGATCGGCGGCTCGGCAGGGCTCTCGCCACGTCCGCGCCGGTCGTAGTTCACCACGGTGAAGCCGTGGCCCGCGAGCAGGTGCGCCATCTCGGCCGTCGCGGGGTCGAACCCGCGGAACTGCATGGCCCCGCCGATGAGGATCACGGGCGGCCCGCCGCCCTCGCGGTCGAACGCGATGCGCGTGCCGTCGGCGGATATCACGAACTCGGTCATCGGGCCTCCTTGCTGTCGTGGCGCCACGCTACGCCGACCCTCCGACGACCTCCACCGCCTGCCGGGCGCGCTGCACTCTCGCCGCGGTGGTCGCCACCTTGAAATGACGCGAATCGACGTTCCGATGGCGTGGGAACGACGGTTCGCGTCATCTCGACGCTCCCGAGCGAGGGCCGGGGCACGGGGCGAGCGGATGCCGCGTCCGCGCCCCGCGACACGCGCAGCGCCCCCGCCGCGATGTCGGTGGGTGGTGGCAGCATGAAGTCACAACACCATATGTAGGGGTCGCGGCATCCGGGAGCCCCAAGGGGTCGGGAATCGCGACACGCCGGGGATTCCATCCACAGGCGAGAAATCCCGAAACGGCCGGGTTGTGGATAACCCATCGTGCCGCCGCGAGAATCCGCGGATCACCGGGGCATCCGGCTGGGGATGAACGGTGGACAAACCCGTGGAAAACTACACGAATGTAACTACAGCATGTTGTGGCGGTTCAGTTCCGCAGGCACTAGATGTAGTATTGAGGAAGCGAAAACAGCAGTACGGGGGCGGGCTCCTCCGGGGCTCGAGAACACGAAGAGAACGAGGGGAAACCATGACGGTCACGGTCTACACCAAGCCTTCCTGCGTCCAGTGCAACGCGACGTATCGCGCGCTCGACAGCAAGGGCATCGAGTACGAAGTGCTCGACGTCTCCACCGACGAGGGCGCCCTCGCGCACGTCAAGGAGCTGGGCTACCTGCAGGCCCCGGTCGTCATCACCGACGAAGACCACTGGTCGGGCTTCCGCCCCGACAAGATCGCCGAACTCGCCTCTCGTCTCGCCTGACCCGCGGCCCGATACGGCAGCGGCAACGGATCGCAGAGCCGGAACAACGGGAATGCGGCGAAGGATGCACCATGACGAACCTGGTCTACTTCTCGAGCGTCTCGGGCAACACCAAGCGCTTCATCGAGAAACTGGGCCGCCCGGCAGCGCGAATTCCGCTGCTTGCGCGCGACGACGCGCTGCGCGCTGAGGAACCCTTCGTGCTGGTCGTGCCCACCTACGGTGGCGGCGACGGCCACGGTGCGGTGCCCAAGCAGGTCATCAGGTTCCTGAACGACCCGCACAATCGCGCCCTGCTGCGCGGCGTCATCGCCGCCGGCAACACCAACTTCGGGAGCGCCTACGGACTCGCCGGCGATGTCATCGCCAGGAAGACCGGGGTGCCCCACCTCTATCGCTTCGAAGTATTCGGAACCCCAGACGACGTTCGCGCCGTCGACGAAGGATTGGACGCATTTTGGTCGACTCAGCAGCAACTGACGGCGTAGCCCTCATGGACGCGCCCCGCGTGGCCAGTGGCATGGACTACCACTCGCTCAACGCGATGCTCAACCTCTACGGCCCGAACGGCGAGATCCAGTTCGAGAAGGACCKTGAGGCGGCGCGCGAGTACTTCCTCCAGCACGTCAACCAGAACACCGTCTTCTTCCACTCCCTGAAGGAGCGCCTCGACTACCTCGTCGAGAAGGAGTACTACGAGCCCGAGGTGCTGGCGCAGTACGACTTCGCCTTCATCCAGCGGCTCAACGACCTCGCGTACTCGAAGAAGTTCCGCTTCGAGACGTTCCTCGGCGCGTTCAAGTACTACACGAGCTACACGCTGAAGACCTTCGACGGCAAGCGGTACCTCGAGCGCTTCGAGGACCGCGTCGTCATGACCGCGCTCGGCCTCGCGCAGGGCGACGAGCAGCTCGCCACCGACCTGGTCGAGGAGATCATCGCCGGTCGCTTCCAGCCGGCCACCCCCACGTTCCTCAACACGGGCAAGGCGCAGCGCGGCGAGCTCGTCTCGTGCTTCCTGCTCCGCATCGAGGACAACATGGAGTCGATCGCCCGCGGCATCAACTCGGCGCTCCAGCTGTCGAAGCGTGGCGGCGGCGTCGCACTGCTGCTCAGCAACATCCGCGAGTCGGGTGCGCCCATCAAGCAGATCGAGAACCAGTCGTCGGGCATCATCCCCGTCATGAAGCTGCTCGAAGACAGCTTCAGCTACGCCAACCAGCTCGGCGCACGCCAGGGCGCCGGCGCGGTGTACCTCAGCGCCCACCACCCCGACATCATGCGGTTCCTCGACACCAAGCGCGAGAACGCCGACGAGAAGATCCGCATCAAGACCCTGTCGCTCGGCGTCGTCGTGCCCGACATCACGTTCGAGCTGGCGAAGAACAACGAGGACATGTACCTCTTCTCGCCGTACGACGTCGAGAAGGTCTACGGCAAGCCGTTCGGCGACGTGCCGATCAGCGAGAACTACCGCGCCATGGTCGACGACCCGCGCATCAAGAAGACGAAGATCAACGCGCGCGACTTCTTCCAGACCCTCGCCGAGATCCAGTTCGAGAGCGGCTACCCCTACATCGTGTTCGAGGACACGGTGAACAAGGCGAACCCCATCAAGGGCCGCATCAATATGTCGAACCTGTGCTCCGAGATCCTCCAGGTCAACACGCCGACGACCTACAACGAAGACCTCAGCTACAACCAGATCGGCAAGGACATCAGCTGCAACCTCGGTTCGCTGAACATCGCCCTCACCATGGACTCGCCCGACTTCGGCAAGACCGTCGAGACCGCCATCCGCGGCCTCACCTCGGTCTCGAACCAGAGCCACATCGCATCCGTGCGCTCCATCGAAGACGGCAACGACAAGTCGCACGCCATCGGCCTCGGCCAGATGAACCTGCACGGCTACCTCGCCCGCGAGCGCGTCTTCTACGGCAGCGAAGAGGGCGTCGACTTCACGAACATCTACTTCTACACGGTGCTGTTCCACGCGCTGCGCGCCTCGAACCGGATCTCCATCGAGCGCGGCGAGGTGTTCGACGGCTTCTGGGACTCCAAGTACGCGTCGGGTGAATTCTTCGACAAGTACACGGATGCCGCGTGGGTGCCCGAGACCGCGAAGGTCACGCAGCTCTTCGCCGACGCCGGCGTGCACATCCCCACGCAGCAGGACTGGCAGGAGCTGAAGGCCTCCATCCAGGAGCACGGCATCTACAACCAGAACCTGCAGGCCGTGCCGCCCACAGGATCGATCTCGTACATCAACAACTCGACGGCGTCGATCCACCCGATCGCCTCGAAGATCGAGATCCGCAAGGAGGGCAAGCTCGGGCGCGTCTACTACCCGGCGGCGTTCATGACGAACGACAACCTCGAGTACTACCAGGACGCCTACGAGATCGGCTACGAGAAGGTCATCGACACCTACGCCGCGGCGACGCAGCACGTCGACCAGGGCCTCTCGCTCACGCTGTTCTTCAAGGACACGGCGACGACGCGCGACATCAACAAGGCGCAGATCTACGCGTGGAAGAAGGGCATCAAGACCATCTACTACATCCGCCTGCGCCAGATGGCCCTCGAGGGGACCGAGCTGGACATGTGCGTGAGCTGCACGCTGTAGAAACAGACTTGGGGCCAAGCTGCGCTAACAACTTGGCCCCAATAACAGCCCGCGGAGGCTGCTGGCGATTGTGAAACCGTCGAGTCAGACTACATGAGTTGTAGCTCAGCATCAGGTTGAGCGCTCATACCGCGGGAGATCACCGGCGATGCCGGAGAAAGGAGCCACTATGGCTTCAGTCAACCGCAGTTCAAACACTGGTCGTTTCGTTTCGAACGCGACCGCCGCGCGCTGGCCTCAGTACACGACCACGGAACAGGTCGGTACCGGGACTGGAAATTCGCGTCTCGTCAGCCGTGATGCTGGGTCTGGCAGGTTCGTCAGCCCTGAAGCAGCTGCACAGAACCCGAGGCGCACTATTTCACAGCGGGTCTAGGCGTTGTGGGGCAGGCGAGTCCTGCCCCACAACCGAGGCCCGTAACCAGAGAGACGAAGGTACCGACATGACGCTCACCGATCCGGTTAACTCGGCCAAGAACGACCCGGCGCACGCCGGCGGCAAGATCAAGCTGGTCGACCACGTCAACGCGATCAACTGGAACAAGATCCAGGACGACAAGGACCTCGAGGTCTGGAACCGCCTGGTGAACAACTTCTGGCTGCCCGAGAAGGTGCCGCTGTCGAACGACATCCAGTCGTGGAACACGCTCACGCCCGATGAGCAGACGCTCACGATGCGCGTGTTCACCGGCCTGACGCTGCTCGACACGATCCAGGGCACGGTGGGCGCGGTGTCGCTCATCCCGGACTCGCTCACGCCGCACGAAGAGGCCGTGTACACGAACATCGCGTTCATGGAGTCGGTGCACGCGAAGAGCTACTCGTCGATCTTCTCGACGCTGTGCTCGACGAAGGACATCGACGACGCGTTCCGCTGGTCGGTCGAGAACGAGAACCTTCAGAAGAAGGCCGCGATCGTCATGGAGTACTACCAGGGCGACTCGCCGCTGAAGCGCAAGGTCGCCTCGACGCTGCTCGAGTCGTTCCTCTTCTACTCGGGCTTCTACCTGCCGATGTACTGGTCGTCGCGGGCGAAGCTGACCAACACGGCCGACCTGATCCGCCTCATCATCCGCGACGAGGCCGTGCACGGGTACTACATCGGCTACAAGTTCCAGAAGGGGCTCGAGCTGGTCAGCCAGCAGGAGCGCGACGACCTCAAGGACTACACGTTCTCGCTGCTCTACGAGCTCTACGACAACGAGGTGCAGTACACGCAGGACCTCTACGACGGCGTCGGCCTGACCGAAGACGTCAAGAAGTTCCTGCACTACAACGCGAACAAGGCCCTCATGAACCTCGGCTACGAGCCGATGTTCCCGAAGACCGTGACCGACGTGAACCCCGCGATCCTCTCGGCGCTCTCGCCGAACGCCGACGAGAACCACGACTTCTTCTCGGGTTCGGGCTCGTCGTACGTGATCGGCAAGGCCGTCGTCACGGAAGACGAGGACTGGGACTTCTAGCGCGGGCAGCGCGCTACGCGGCAGGGCGCCGGGCCGCGAGTTCCGCCGCGCTCCGGATTGCCTCGGCGAACGCGAGCGGGGCTTCCTGCGGCAGGTTGTGGCCGGCGAGCGGCACCTGTCGGTGCTCGTACGGGCCGGTGAAGCGTGCACCGGCGGTGGCGGCGTCGCGTGCGGGGAAATTGCCGTCGGCGAGTCCATCGAGGGTAATGGTCGGCGTGGTGATCGAGGGGAGCTGCGCCAACTGCGCCTCGAGCCGGGAGTACTCCGAGGCCCCGGGGACGTGGAACAGACGGTGCCGGTAGGAATGGATCACGACGTCGACGAAGTCGGGGTTCTCGAACGCAGCCGCCGCTCGGTCGAGCTCAGCGTCAGTGAAGTCCCAGTCGGGGGAGTTCCGGCGCCAGATCACCTCCGCGATGCCGCGGCGGTTCTCGGTCAGGCCCGCGCGACCGCGCTCGGTGAGGAAGTAGAAGAAGTACCAGAAGCCCGCTTCGAGGTCGGGGCGGATCGGTTGCGTCGAGGCGCTGATGTCCTGGATGAGGTACCCGTTGACGGACACGAGGGCGGTGACGCGCTCGGGCCACAGCGCTGCGACGACGCACGCCGCACGGCCGCCCCAGTCGTACCCCGCGAGGATCGCCTGCGGAATCCGGAGGGCGTCCATGAGCTCGATGACATCCTGTCCCAGCGCGGCCTGCTGCCCGGTGCGTGGGACTGAGTCGCCCAGGAAGCGGGTGTCTCCGTGGCCGCGCAGGTGGGGCACGATGACGCGGAAGCCGACGTCGGCCAGGATCGGTGCGACGTCGACGTAGCTGTGGATGTCATACGGGAACCCGTGCAGCAGCAGCACGGGTGGGCCGTCTGCCGGACCTGCTTCGAAGTAGGCGACGTCGAGATGCGCCGTCTCGACGTGTCGCAACGGCGAGAGGCGGGGGAGTGCGCTCACGATCTGCTCCTTGTCATGCAAACGGGAGTTGCGTGTTGGACGCGGCTCGGACGAACCGGTCATCAGCTTCGACCGGCCACGGCGCCTGCCTGTGACCGTCGGGTGCTGCCGCGGCATCCGATCGAACGCGTGTCACATCGGCGAGCGCGGCACGGTCGTAGATGGCACGGAGCATCCGTCGGATGACCCGTTCCTCACCGCCGACACGAAAGGCACGATCATGCACGCGCACATCCTCGACCCCGAGGCGCAGGCCATCGCCGACGTCACCTCGACACCCCCGTTCCTCTACCAGCTCGGCGCGGAGGGCGCGCGAAAGGTCCTCGACGACCTGCAGGCCGCGCCGCTCGCGAAGCCCGACGTCGACGAGGAATGGCTCACCGTCCCCGCCGCCGTCGGCGACGTGCGCGTTCGGATCGTCAAGCCGACCGGATCGACCGGCGTGCTGCCGACGATCCTCTACATCCACGGCGGCGGCTGGGTCATCGGCAACGCCGCCACCCACGACCGCCTGGTGCGCGAGATCGCCGTCGGGGTCGACGCCGCGGTGGTGTTCGTGGAGTACGACCGTTCGCCGGAGGCGCAGCATCCGGTCGCCATCGAACAGGCCTACGCGACCGCGCAGTGGATCACCGAATTGGGTGCTGAGAAGGGCCTGGACGCGACGCGGCTGGCAGTGGCCGGCGACTCCGTCGGCGGCAACATGACCGCGGTCGTCGCCATCCTCGCCAAGGAACGCGGCGACGTGTCATTCGTGCACCAGTCCCTCTACTACCCGGTCACCGATGCCGCGCAGGACACCGACAGCTACCGTGAGTTCGCCGACGGCCCGTACCTCACGGCGGCCGCCATGGCCTGGTTCTGGGACAGCTACCTGCCGGATGTCGCGAAGCGGAGCGACATCACGGCGTCGCCGCTTCGCGCCACGATCGAGCAGCTGGCCGGGCTCCCCGAGGCGTTCGTGATCACCGACGAGAACGACGTGCTCCGCGACGAGGGCGAAGCGTATGCGCGGCGCCTCGTGGAGGCGGGCGTGCGCACCACGAGCGTGCGGTACAACGACACGCTGCACGACTTCATGATGCTGAACCCGCTCCGCACCTCGGCGGCCGTCACCGCAGCCGTCGAGCAGGCGGTGCACGTGCTGCGCAGGGCCCTCGGCCGCGCCTGAGCACGATGATGGCCAGATGGACGACCGCGCCGCAGCGGGCGGTGCTGGTGGTCGCCATCCTCGCGTCGTTCGCCGCGTTCCTGGACGGGAGCGCGGTGAAC
>NZ_JBFUCL010000116.1:0-10216 GCF_056405255.1 Agromyces sp. P1_H4
GCCTTCGAGCACGTCGTGCAGCCACGCGGATGCCGCGGCGATCGGGTCGTGCACCGGGTCGAAGCGCTCGGCGACGCGGCCCGGGTGATCGATGTACGCGGCGCCGACCCGGTCGACCTGGCCGCGGTGCGCGACGAACGCGATGCCCTTGGCGAGCGACACCTGCGCGACGGCGTCGAGCAACGGTTGCGCGATGGCGTCGAGCGCGACCTGCGGTTCGTCGCCGGTCGGGGCGGATGCCTCGGCTGCGACCTGCTCGTACGTCGTCGTGGATCCCATCATCACGGCCTCGAACTCCTCAATCGTCCAGTCGGGCAGGTCGCCCGCGTCGTCGTCATCGTCATCGGTTGTGGTCGCGGTCTCGGTTTCGGTCGCCGGATGCCCCGGCGGAGCGGCATCCGTCACCGGGGGTTCAGGCGGCGGCGGTGCAACCGGCTCGAACGGTGTCTCGTCCTCGGGGGCAACCGGCCCTGGCGGTTGCGCGGCACCCGAAGCGTGTGCCTCATCCACTTGTGTGAGGCGCGCCTCAACCAGCTCATCGGGCGGCTCGATCTCGAGCAGCGGGTCGCGGCCACGCACCGAGCGCACGAAGCGCAACTCGGCCTCGAGCTCGCCCATCTCGCGGTCGTCGAGCTCGAGCATCGAGCGTGCACCGCTCTCGCGCAGGAGGTCGAAGTAGTCCTCCTCGACCTCGGTCAAGCGCCGACCGTCGGCGGTCGTGAAGTACCGGCGCCGTCCCGCATCGGAGACGGCGACGATCACCTCGACGAACTCGCCGTCGGGTTCCATGCAGCAGAGGTAGTAGCGCTGGATGTCGGCGCGGCCGGTCTCGGCTGCCGCAGCGGCGCCGGCCCGGGCAGGCTCGGCGGCCTCGGCCTCGGCCTCGGCCTCGAGCTCGGACTCGGGCGGCGCGGCCGCCAGGCGCCGCGGTCGCAGGCCGTCGCCGGGTGCGATGTGCCGGCGTGGGCGATGCTCGAACGCGTCGGTGGGCACGACGAAACTGGGCAGGTCGTGGTCAGCGGGTATGGTCACTGGGGCTCCGGGGGCGGGGGCTCGCACACCGCCGGCACCGCCATGGAGCCGACGTCGCGCGCTCCCCCGATGCTACGACCGCAGGGACGGATGCCGCACCCGGCTCGCCGCCCGACCGCGCGCCGCTCGCGGCGCCGACACCGACGCGCGAAACGACTCCGCACCGATCAGATCCGCACCCGCTGCTCGTTCGGATCGAGCACGAAGACCTCGGTCGCGCGCGCCACGTAGAGGCGATGCGGCGCGTCACCCGTGACATCCGCTTCGTCCCACACCCGGATGCCGCGTGCCATCGACTTCTCAGCGAACACGGCGAGCGCGGCCCCCAGCTCGGCATCGTCGACCTGGCCGGCCAGCGCCTGAACGTACACCGCCTCCGCCTCGCCGACGGGCGTCGTCGAGTCGAAGATCGCGAGAGCGACCTCTGGACGCTCCTCGATGTTGTGCGAGTGCCGGCGAGTCATCCGCGACACCCAGAAGAACTGCGCCAATCCGTCGGCGGCGAACCACACCGGGGTCGCCCACGGCGTGCCCTCTGCGCCGGCGGTCGCGAGGGTCAGGTAGTCATTGTCCTCGACCACCCGCCGGGCGGCGGCCGCAGCCTGGTCGCGATTCCACACCGAAACGTCCATGCCGCTCACGGTAGTCGCGGGGCGGGCGGGCGTCACGCGGACGTCGCGAGCGACCCGACGCCGATCCTCGCCTGTACCCCGATCTGGGGTACAGCTTTCCTGGCCGGTGCGTGCCATCCTCTGCCAGCATCGAACGCATGAGCGATGCACCGGGGACTCCTGCAGGTTGGTACGACGATGGGTCCGGCAGCGGAACGCTCCGATACTGGGACGGGAATGCCTGGACGGATCACACCGCACCCGCTACCGCGGCGCCCGCCGCCACGACCGCCGATCCCACGGCGCCCGCATACGCATCGGGCGAGGCGCAGCCGGTGTACGGGCCCGGCGCGACGAGCACGGTCGTGACGGCGGATGCCGCGCCGGCTGCACCCGCCGGCAAGCCGCACGTGCTCGCCATCATCGCCCTGGCGGTCGCGGCGATCGGCTTCATCTTCGCGTGCATCCCCGGCGCACTCGTCGTCGGATGGGTGCTCCTGCCGATCGCGTTCGTGCTGTCGATCGTCGCCCTGTTCCTCAAGGGCGCGAAGTGGCCGGCCATCACCGGCCTGGCGCTGTCGGTCGTCGGCACCGTCGTGGCCGTGGTCGTGTTCTTCACGGTCGTCTCCACCTCGTTCAACGAGGCGTTCGAGGACATCGACGGGGCGATCGCCGAGGCATCCGAGTCCGCCGAGGAAGCGGCGGAGGAGCCGCTCGCCGAGGAGCCCGCGCCCGACGCCGTCGACACGCTGTCCTTCGGGCAGACGATGGTGTGGGAGGACGACGTGGAACTCACGGTCTCGGCGCCCGAGCCGTACACGCCCAGCGAGTACGCGGCGGGCGCGGACCTCGCGAGCAACCTCGTCTTCACGATCACGATCACCAACAACTCGACCGAGAACCTCGAGCCGCTGCCGTATCCCCGCCTCGCGTCGGGCGGCCAGGAGGGCAGCCAGATCTTCGACGTCTCCGAGAGCGGCGACATCGGCGTGCCGCCGACCACCGTGATCCTGCCCGGGCAGTCAGTCACCTGGCAGTCGGCGTGGTCGGTCGCCGACCCGAACTCGCTCACCATGCAGATCGCGCCGAGCTTCGACTACGACGACGCGGTCTTCACGAACCTGCAGTGATCCCGGATGCCGCGAGGACTGCTCGCGGCATCCGATCACTCTGCCTGCACCGAGCGGATGCGCGCCCGGCGCCCGGGTATGCCGTCTGTGACCGGAACCCAGCCGCCGTCGCGCTCGACCTCATAGCTGCGGAACGCGCACGGGATGCCACGAGCCGTCATGGCGTCGAGCGAGTCCATGAGCTGGAAGTGCAGGTGCGGCGACGTGGAGTTGCCCGTGTGGCCGACGCGTCCGAGCACGTCACCCGTGCGCACCCGCTGTCCCTCGGCGACCGCGACGCTGCCCGGGGCCAGGTGCACGAGGGCGGCGAAGACGGGGGCGGCGTCGGCGACGGAGTGGGCCTCGTTGACGCCGACGGTGTGCCGCAGGATCACGTGGTTGCCGAGGATCGACGGCAGCTTCTCGGGCGAGAAGGTCGCGGCGTTCCTCAACTGGTGCCAGAGCTCGCGGGCCGGATGGATCCACTGCCGCTCCGACATCCCGTCGACCGTGCGCACGACCTCTGCGTCGAACGGCGCGTGGATGGTCGCACCCCACGCGTAGCTCTCGCGCGTGCGGCCGCCGAAGAGCTCGCCGCGCAGCCCGCTCGCCGGGTGGAAGTGCACGCCCCTGCGTCGGTCGACCCGCAGCAGGTCGAACGCGTATCGCTGCCCCAGCAGGTCGGTGCCGTGACTCGGTACCCGGTGCGCGGGGGTCGTGACGGCCATCCAACCGTCGCCGCGCAATGGGAAGTCGACGACGAACGGGTGCTCGAGCGTGTACTCCATGGTGAGCGAGGGTAGCCGTCGCGGGCGCATGTCGGCAGCCCGGAGTAGCTTCGGCGCATGGTCACCACTGTTCGGCCCTTCGAGGTGCATGTCTCCGACGACGTGCTCGACGACCTGCGCGAGCGCCTGGCGCGTACGAGGCTCCTTCCCGATTCGCCCCGCACCCCCGCCTCGGGGATGAGCGCGGCCTACCTGCGCGAACTCGTCGACAGCTGGCTCGAGTGGGACTGGCGGGCACGCGAGGCGTGGCTCAATAGCCATCCACAGTTCATCGCCACGATCGACGAGGCCGACGTGCACTTCGTGCACCTGCGGTCTTCACAGCCCGATGCCCCGGCGCTGCTGGTCATGCACGGCTGGCCCCACACCTTCGCGCTCCAGCTCGACTTCGCCGACCAGCTGCCCGACTTCGACGTCGTCGTCGCGAGCCTGCCGGGGTTCGCCTTCTCGTCGCCCTACGCCGACGGCCCCATGACCGAGCGGCGACTCGCGGCGACCATGCACGCCCTCATGACCGACGTGCTGGGCTACGAGCGCTACGTCACCTACGGCGAAGACGTCACGGCGAACGTCAGCGACCTCATCGCCGCGCGCTACCCCGAGCAGGTCGCAGGCATCGTCGCGACGCACGCGCACTTCCCCACCGGCGACGAACGCGAGACGCTGACGGATGCCGCTGAGCGCGCGTTCTTCGACGACCTCGCCGCGCGCCACGGCCCCGACGGCGGATACGGGCACATCCAGGCGACCCGCCCCGACCTGCTCGCCGTCGCGCTCAACGACTCCCCCGCGGGGCTCCTCGCGTGGCTCGCCGAGAAGCTCGTCGGCTGGAGCGACACCCCACCCGGCGATCCGGCAGCAGTCGAGCGGCACATCTCACGCGACCGCATCCTCACCGAGGCGATGATCTACTGGGTGACCCAGTCGATCGGGTCGTCGTTCCGCCCCTACTACGAGGGCGCCGACCAGCCCGACCCCATCCCGCCCACGGCGGTGCCGGCGGCCGTCTACATCCAGCGCCACGAGGGCACGTACCCCGAGTCGATCGCCCGCCGCCACTATCTCGACCTGCGGGAGTTCGACCGCCTCGACGAGGGCGGGCACTTCGCCATCGGCGAGGTGCCCGCCGAGCTCGCTCAGCGCGTGCGGGCGTTCGTCGCCACGCTGGGCTGAGGCGCGCTAGGCGGCCGAGGCGGTGCGCTCGGCCTTTGCCAGGTTGGCGACGAGCTCGTCGCGCGTCTGCGCGCCGGCCGAGTACGCGGGCTGGTCGCGCTCGACCCGCCAGCTCTCGGCGAGCGGCCCGACGTTCACGGTGTCGAAGCCGAAGCGATCGTAGAGATCGGTCACGAACTCCGCGGCATCCGCGAAGTCGCTCGCCGTCGCCAGCGCGCGCCGACCGGGCGTGCCGGCCGGAGTGCCGTCGGTCGTGATGTCGCGAGCGGTGATGTGGTTGAAGCCCTTCGCGACGCGGCTCTCGGGGAGGTGCTGCTGCAGCATCCCGGTGACCGTGTTGCGGCCCTCGTCGAGTTCTGCGACGTGGCCGTCGCGCTCCCAGTAGTAGTTGTTCGTGTCGATCACGACCTTGCCGGCGAGCGGCTCGACCGGGATCGCGTCGAAGGCCTTGAAGGGCACCGTCACGACCACGACGTCACCCGACGCCGCGGCATCCATGGCCGTCGCCGCACGCGCCTTCGGGCCCAGCTCGGCCACGAGGTCAGCGAGCGTCTCGGGGCCGCGCGAGTTGGCGATGACCACCTCGTACCCGTTCGCGATCGCGGCCCGCGCGACCTGGCTGCCGATGTGTCCTGCTCCGATGATTCCGAGTGTCGTCATGCTCTGGCCAACGGTGCGCCTGTTCGCGGTGTTCCCGGTCCACGCGAATTCTGCGGCATCCCTCAGACTGGGCCTTCCGCAGAACCCGCGCGGGATGCGAGGCTCATCCGAAGCGGGCCGGAGCGTTCCGACCCACCCCACCCGAAGGCCACCTCGATGTCGGCACCGCAGCCCGAAGCGACCCGCGACCCCGCCGCGCCGGGAGCACCCACGCCGACACTTGCCCCGGTCGGGTCTCCGCGGGGCACCACCGCGCTCGCGTGGACCTCGCTGGTGCTCGGCATCCTCGCGATCCTGGGCTCCGTCAACCTGTTCCTTGCCGACCCGGTGACCATCGTCGTCTGCGCGCTGCTCGCCGCGATCGGGCTCGCGGCCGCCATCGTCGCGGTCGTGCGCGTTCGGCGAAGTGGCCGGCCCGCGCCCGCCATCGGCGTCGCCGGGCTCGTGGTCTCCGCGATCGCACTCGTGCTCACGTTCTTCGGCGTGCTGCAGTTCGCGTTCCTCTTCGTCTTCTCCGAGCGCCTCGAGCCGCCCGAGCCGACACTGTCGAGTGCCGAGATCGCGGCCGAGCAGGCCGCCACCGAACGCGAGTACGCCGCGGTCGCGGAGACCGCCGCCGACGCGCTCGAGTCCGTGCGTCTGCCCGACGGCACCTATCCCACGCGGCTGGCCGTCACCACCGACCATGCCCAGCTCATCACGCCCGACGGCGAGGTCATCGCCGAGTTGCCGTTCGACACGGACGTGGGGTACACGGTGTACATGGACGCCACGAAGTACGACCTGCGGCTGTTCGGACCCAACGGCACGCGGGCGGTGGTCGACTCCGAAGACGGGATCACCGTCGAGCATGTGGAGTACGCCGACTGGTGAGGCCCATCCAGGAGAGGACCGCGACGTTGCCCGCAGAGACCGAGACCATCGTCATCACCGGCGCCGCCGGACGCATCGGGCGCGAGGTCGTGCCGTTGCTCGGCCGGCCGGGGCGTGAGCTCCGCCTCGTCGACACGGCCCCGGTGCCGAGCGGCATGGACCTGCCCGACGGTGCGACCTGGCACGACGTCGCGATCGAGGACGACGCCGGCATGCGCGAGGTGCTGGCCGGGGCATCCGCCGTCGTGCACCTCGCCGGGCTCTCGTCCGAGCGGCCGTGGGCCGACCTGCTCCGGGTCAACATCGACGGCACGCAGCGCGTGCTCGAGGCGGCCCGCCACACCGGGGTGCGCCGGGTGCTGCTCGCCAGCTCGATCCACGCCGTCGGATTCGCGCCCGCGGTCGACGCGGCATCCGACGCGCCCCTGCTTCCCCGTCCCGACACGTTCTACGGCGTGAGCAAGGCAGCGATGGAGGCACTCGGCAGCCTCTACGCCGACCGCTTCGGCATGTCGATCGTCAGCGCGCGCATCTGCGCCTTCACGTCGGAGGCCGGCGACCGTCGTGGCGCCGCCCAGTGGCTCTCGCCGGGCGACATGACCCGTCTCATCGAGGCCGCCGCGGTGCTCGACGACGGCCGGCACCACCTCGTCTGGGGCGTCTCCGACAACGCCGACGGGTGGTTCTCGCTCGAGGCCGGGCACGCCATGGGCTACCGGCCCGAAGACGACTCGCGGTCTGCCTCCCGCATCGCGGACGGCACCGCACCGGCGGCACTCGCGCCGTACGGCCCCCTCGGCGGGGTGTTCACCGACGACGCGCATCCGGTGGGCGAGACCTGGGGGTGACGCCCACCGGATGAGCAGCCGCTACTTCACCGTCACCGTGACCGGCTTCGACGCCGTCTCGCCGTTCGCGTTCGCGAACACCGCGACGAGCGTGTGCGCACCGGATGCCACGCCCGAGAGCTTTACCGAGGCGACCTGTGCCGACGGGGTGGCCGCGACGAGCGACCCCGATCCGACGACGACCCCGTCGAGCTCGAAGCGGTAGGAGGTCGCGTTCGTGCCCCACCAGAGGTTGGCGGTGGCCGTGAAGGAGCTCGCCCCCTTGCGCTGGTCGGTGCTGACGACGGGCGTGCCGGGCGCGGCATCCGTCACCTTGACCGTCGTCGACGTCGTCGCCGTCGAGCCCTTGGAGTTGATGAGCTCCGCCGTGTAGACGTAGGTGCCGTTCGGCTTGCCCTCGAAGGAGACGCCCGTGGTCTGGCTCATGCCGGCGGTGTCGCCGAGCACCTTCGTCGCCACGAGCACGCCGTTCTCGTAGAGGCGGAAGATGCTGCCCGGCGTGCCCCGCCACAGGTTCATGACCACGTCGTACGTGCCGTCGTGCAGGCCGTACTCCCAGCCGCTCGTGTTCGAGAGCGTGCCACGACCCGGGGCGGATGCCGCGCCGTCGGCGGGCACGACGAGGATCGTGCTCGACGACTCGGTGACGAGCCCCGCGTGGTTGATCGCCCGCACCGTGACGGTGCGCTCGCCGGCGAGCCCGGTGAGATCCACCGCCGCGTCGGGCGCGACCGCCTCGCCGTCGAACGTCACCTCGAGCGAGCGGATGCCGCTCTCGGGGTCGTCGGCGGTGACGGCCAACTGCAGCGGGGCGTCCGCCACGACCGTGCCCGACGGGAGTCCGGCGACCACGGGCGCGGTCTCGTCGGCAGCCGGAGCGCCGACGTACGCGATCGACGCCGCCGGCGGCTCGGCCATGCCCTCGCCGATGAAGAACGACGGGTTCGGCGGCTGGTTGTACGCCGAGTTCTGCCCCGCCACGCCCACGCGGTACTGCGCGTCGTGCATCAGCGTCGGGATGCGCGTGTCCGTGGCATCCGTCGTCGTGTAGATGCGGATGCCGCTGCCGTCGGCCAGGCGCACCGCGAGTTCCTCGCGCCAGTCGCCGAACAGGTCGGCCTGCACCACGGGGTTGCCCTTGGTGGTGTTGTTCGTGAGGGTGCCGTCGAGGCGCAGCAGCTCGACCTCCTTCTCGGCCGCCGGGTCCCACTTCGAGATCGTCGGCACGCCCGAGGCGTTCGCCTCGGAGTAGTCGTGGTCGGTGATCTCGCGCAGGAGGTCGCCGTCCCACCAGGTGACGAAGTTCGCCGCCGGAATGTCGGTCGACAGCACCTCGCCCGAGGCGGACTTCAGGGTGCCGGTCGGCGAATTCCAGGCGTAGTCGCCGCCGATGTTCCACGCTTCGGCCCCGGGGTGGCTCGGGTCGATGTCGCCCGCGGTCCCGCGTCCGGTGTCCTTGTCGCCCGAGTTCGACCAGATGACCTCGCCGGTCTCGGCGTCGCGCATCGACGCGATGACGCCGCCGTTGCCCGCGGGGTGCTCGTGCACGCCGAACACCTCGAGGCCGGCACGGTCGGTGACGAAGTCGCCGACGTGCAGCGCGTCGCCGTGCTCGAGCTTCGTGTTGTAGAGGGGCGTGCCGTCGTCGTCAATGGTCAGCGCCCCGAACACGATCTCGTCGAGGCCGTCGCGGTCGACGTCGGCGGGCACGAACTGGTGGTTGCCCTGGCCCTCGTACTCCTTGCCGGCCACGTTGGAGTCGAACGTCCAGCGCTCGACGAGCTCGCCGTCGACGAGATCCCACGCCACGATGACCGTGCGAGTGTAGTATCCGCGGCTCGTGACGAGCGAGGGGTGCTCACCGTCGAGGTAGGCGACGCCCGCCAGGAACCGGTCGACCCGGTTGCCGTAGGCGTCACCCCACGCACTGACCGACCCTCGGCCGGGCTTGTAGTCGACGGTGTCGATCGCCGCGCCGGTCTGCCCATCGAAGACCGTGAGGTACTCGGGCCCGCTCAGGATGTAGCCCGACGCGTTCCGGTAGTCATTCGTCGCGTCGCCGATCACGTTGCCGACGCCGTCGACCGTGCCGTCGGCCGTCTTGAACGCGACCTCCGAGCGGCCGTCGCCGTCGAAGTCGAACACTTCGAGCTGCGTGTAGTGCGCTCCGGCGCGGATGTTCACGCCGAGGTCGATGCGCCACAGGCTCGTGCCGTCGAATTCCACGGCCTCGGCGTACACCTTGCCGGTGTAGCCCGACTGCGAGTTGTCCTTCGAGATCGACGGGTTCCAGAGGAAGACGAGCTCGTACTCCCCGTCGCCGTCGACGTCGCCGACCGTGCCGTCGCCCGGCCAGTAGGTGACCGTCTTGCCGTCGGGCAGCACCGCGTCGGCCGGCTTGGTCAGCGGGATGTCGAGGAACTGGTCGCTCCACACGCCGAAGTCGTCGGCGACGGTGACCTCGCGGGCCGTGTCGCCCTCGCCCTGCAGCGCGGTGACGAGGTAGGTCGAGTCGGCGGTGCCGTCGGCGTCGACGTAATTCGTCGTGTCGGTGATGGGCTCGTCGGTGATCCGGACGCCGTCGCGATACACGTTGAAGCCGAGGTCGCGGTCGTCGAGACCCAGCAGCCGCCAGCCGAGGTAGACGCCGTCGTCGGTCTTCACGGCCACGGGCGCGCGGTCGAGATACTCGACCTGGCGCACGAGCGTGGTCGCCACCTCGGTGGCGTACGCACCAGATGCCGCGGACGAACCGCCCGCGTTCTGCGCGACGAGCTGGTAGAGGTAGGGCCGCGTCGTCAGCACGTCGGTGTCGGTGAAGGTCGGCTCGCTGACCGTCGCCACCTGCTCGAACGGGATGTCGGCCCGCGTCGAGCGGAACACCTTCCACTGCACGGCGTCGCCGGCGTCGGCCCACGCGAGGGTGACCGAGTTGCGGTCGATCGCGGTCGTCGCGATGCCCGTGGGCACGGCCGGCAGGGGCACGCTCGCGTCGACGACGGCGACGGTCACGCGGTCGGACTGGCGCGACGCGCGGTCGCCCTTGAGGGTGGCGACGGCGTAGTCGTAGCTCTCGCCGAGCTCGACGTCGGCGTCCTCGAAGGCGGGAGCCGCCCCGTCGG
>NZ_JBFUCL010000117.1:0-10211 GCF_056405255.1 Agromyces sp. P1_H4
ACCTCGAGCAGCCGTGCGTCGTAGTCGTGGGTCGCGGCATCGATAGGGAACATGCCCGAGGCGTCGCCCACGCCGATGGCCTTGCGGCCCGTGAGGCGCCAGTGCACATAGCCCGCGAGCGTCGTGACGAAATCGATCTGCGGCACGTGCGGCTCGTCGTCGAGCACCGCCTGGTAGACGTGCGCGATCGACCAGCGCAGTGGGATGTTCAAGCCGAACCGCTCGCTGAGCTCGGCGGCGGCCGGGCCGGTCGACGTGTTGCGCCAGGTGCGGAACGGCACGAGCAGCTCGTCGCTCGCGTCGAACGCGAGGTAGCCGTGCATCATGGCCGAGACGCCGATGGCGCCGAACGTCTGCGGCTGCACGTCGTAGCGGCGTCGCACGTCGGCGACGAGGTCGGCGTACGCCGCCTGGAGTCCCGACCAGACGTCCTCGAGCGAGTAGGTCCACACCCGGTTCTCGAACCGGTTCTCCCACTCGTGGCTGCCCACGGCGAGCACCTCGGTCGGGTCCTCGCCGACGAGGCAGGCCTTGATGCGTGTGGAGCCGAGCTCGATGCCGAGCGACGTGCGTCCCTCGAGGATGGCGGCGCGGGCGCGCTCCCCGGTGGTGCCCGCAGCCTGCGGGTTCATGGAGTCGGTCATCGGGCTGCGTCCTCACTCGGTGCGGTGTCGTCGTCGCGGCGGGCGTCGGACGCCTGGCCGTACACGTTCTGGTAGCGGTCGTAGAGCCGGTCGATCGCGTCCTGCGGGATCGGGATGAGCGGGCCCGCCTCGCGGGCGAAGTGCACCGTGCGCGCGACATCCTCGACCATCACGGCGGCCTTCACGGCGTCCTTGGCATCGGTGCCGATCGTGAACGGGCCGTGGTTCTGCATGAGCACCGCACGGGAACGGTGGCCCGCGAGGGTCTCGACGATGCCGCGCCCGATCGAGTCGTCGCCGATGATCGCGAACGGACCCACGGGGATCGGCCCGCCGAACTCGTCGGCCATGGCCGTGATGACGCAGGGGATCTCCTCCCCGCGGGCGGCCCACGCGACCGCGAACGTCGAGTGGGTGTGCACGACGCCGCCGACCTCGGGCATGTTGCGGTACACGTACGCGTGGGCAGCGGTGTCGCTCGAGGGGCTGCGGGCGGATCCCGGCGTGCCGGGGATCACGTTGCCGTCGAGGTCGCAGAGGATCATGTTCTCGGGCGCGAGGTCGTCATACGACACTCCCGACGGCTTGATCACGAAGAGGTCGGCGCCGGGCACCCGGCCCGAAACGTTGCCGCCCGTCCAGACGACGAGGCCGTATCGAGTGAGCTCACCGTGCAGCCGCGCGACGTCGTCGCGCACCTTCGCGATGGCCGCGTCGACCTCGGGCGTGAAGGCGGATGCCGCGGCGCTCATGCCGCCGCCATCCGGCCGTCGGCCCCGATCGGCAGGTGGTCGTGGTCGGGCACGGGGACTCCTTCGTCGTCTGGTTCGTTAGCGCTAACGAACCACGATGTTAGCGCTAACGAAGCCGGTCGGCAAGCGCGCGCGGTGCGGCATCCGGAGCCCTGCCCGGCCCGCACGCGAAATGGAGGAAGAAACGGCCGACACGCCGTCCGGCCCTCCCCCGGCACCCCGCTCGCCACCAAGAACTTCCTACATTTCGGTGGTGGAGCTCGGCGGTCAGGGCCACTGCGACGGCTGGCGCGGCATTTGGTTCTGCATGGATGACTCGGGTACGACGAAGGGGCGGATGCCGCAGCACCCGCCCCTTCGGTCACCAGACCCTAGTTGCCGCCGGAGCGTCGACGGTTGTACACGTCGAACGCGACCGCGAGCAGCAGCACGAGGCCCTTGACGACCTGCTGCCACTCGATGCCGATGCCGAGGATCGACATGCCGTTGTTCAGCACGCCGATGATCAGGCCACCGATGATGGCGCCGCCGATCGTGCCGACGCCGCCCTGCACGGCCGCGCCGCCGATGAAGGCCGCGGAGATCGCCTCGAGTTCGAAGCCGTCACCGGCCTTCGGGCCGGCCAGGTTGAGCCGGGCGGTGAAGATGAGGCCGGCGAGGGCGGCGAGCGTGCCCATGTTGACGAACAGCCAGAAGTCGACGCGACGGGTCTTGATGCCCGACAGCTCCGCCGCGTGGCGGTTGCCGCCGATCGCGTAGATGTGCCGACCGAAGACCGTGCGGTTCATCACGATGCCGTAGACGAGCACGAGCACGGCGAGGATGATCAGCGTGACCGGGATGCCCTTGTAGGAGGCGAGGGACCAGGTGAAGAAGCCGATCGCGGCCGACACCAGCACGAGCTTGATGATGAACCACACCATGGGCTCGACGTCCTGGCCGTACTTCTGGCGGCCGCGACGGGTGCGCACCTGCTGCACGATCAGGATGACGATCGCGAGCGCGCCGACACCGAGCGTGAGCGGGTCGAGTTCGAAGTCGCCGACCGAGACGAAGCCGTTTCCGAGCGCGCGGTACTCGGCGGGGAACGAGCCGATGTTCGCGTTGCCGAGCACGACGAGCGCGAGGCCCCGGAAGATGAGCATGCCCGCCAACGTCACGATGAACGCCGGAATGCCGACGAAGGCGATCCAGAAGCCCTGCCACACGCCGACGAGGGCGCCGATGCCGAGCGAGAGGATGACCGAGAGCCACCAGGGCAGGCCCCATTGCACGGCGAAGACACCGGAACAGGCACCGACGAAGGCGGCGACCGACCCGACCGACAGGTCGATGTGGCCGGCGATGATGACCATCACCATGCCGATCGCGAGCACGAGGATGTAGCCGTTCTGCACGACGAGGTTCGAGATGTTCTGCGGTCGCAGCAGGATGCCGTTGGTGAGGACCGAGAACAGCACGACCACCGCGACGAGCGCGATGAAGATGCCGTTCTTGCCGAGGTCTGAGAGCACGTGGCTCAGCCGGTCGGTGAACTTGTTCTCGACGGGGTTGAGGTTGCCGCCGGGGAGCTGGACTTCCTCGGAGGTGGTGGGGGTCGGATTCGACATGGTGTCTCCTGGTGTTTCCGCCAGCGCCGGCTAGCGGGGCTTTTCCATGGTCATGAGCTTGAGCATCGCCTCGGGTGTGGCCTCCGCGATGGGGAGCTCACCGGTGATGCGCCCCTCCGAGAGGGCGTAGACGCGGTCGCAGATGCCGAGCAGCTCGGGCAGCTCCGACGAGATCACGATGATCCCCTTGCCCGATGCGGCCAAGCGGTTGATGATCGTGTAGATCTCGTACTTCGCGCCCACATCGATGCCACGCGTCGGCTCGTCGAGGATGAGCACGTCGGGATCCGAGTAGATCCACTTCGACAGCACGACCTTCTGCTGGTTGCCGCCCGAGAGCTTGCCGGTCTTCACCAGCACGCTCGGCGCCTTGATGTTCATCGACTTGCGGTACTCGTTCGCGACCGCGTACTCCTCGTTGTCGTGCACGAGCCCGTACTTCTCGAGCTTCTTCAGCGAGGCCATCGAGATGTTCCGCTTGATGTCCTCGATGAGGTTGAGGCCGTACGTCTTTCGGTCTTCCGTCGCGTAGGCGATGCCGTGGTCGATGGCCTCGGCGACCGTGCGGGTCTTGATCTCCTTGCCGCGGAGGAACACCTTCCCGGTGATCTTCGACCCGTAGCTCTGGCCGAACAGGCTCATCGCGAACTCGGTGCGACCCGCGCCCATGAGGCCCGCGATGCCGACGATCTCGCCGGCACGAACGTTGAGGTTCACGTTGTCGACCATCACACGCGAGGTGTCCTGGGGATGGTGCGCCGTCCAGTCCTCGACGCGGAGCAGCTCCTCGCCGATGTCGGGCGTGTGGTCGGGGTACCGGTTCTCGAGGTCTCGGCCGACCATGTCCTTGATGATGCGGTCTTCCGTGACGTCCTGCTTCGCGATCGTCTCGATCGTCTTGCCATCGCGGATGACCGTGACGGAGTCGGCGACCTTCTTGATCTCGTTCAGCTTGTGGCTGATGATGATCGACGTGATGCCCTGCCCCTTGAGGTGCAGGATCAGGTCGAGCAGGTGGTCGGAGTCCTCGTCGTTGAGCGCGGCGGTCGGCTCGTCGAGGATGAGAAGCTTGACCTCCTTCGAGAGGGCCTTCGCGATCTCGACGAGCTGCTGCTTGCCGACGCCGATGTCCATGATCTTGGTCGTCGGGTTCTCGCGCAGCCCCACTCGGGCGAGGAGCTTCGACGCCTCGAAGTTCGTCTTGTTCCAGTCGATCAGGCCGCCGCGGCCCTTCAGCTCGTTGTTGAGGAAGATGTTCTCGGCGATCGACAGGTAGGGGCTGAGTGCCAGCTCCTGGTGGATGATGACGATGCCCTTGGCCTCACTGTCCGTGAGGTCCCGGAACTCCACCGTCTCGTTCTCGAAGACGATGTCGCCGTCGTAGGTGCCGTGCGGGTACACGCCCGACAGCACCTTCATGAGGGTCGACTTGCCGGCGCCGTTCTCGCCGCAGATGGCGTGCACCTCGCCGCGCTCGACCCCGATGGTGACGTTCGACAGGGCCTTCACGCCCGGGAACGTCTTCGTGATGCCGCGCATCTCGAGAATGTTGGTGGTCATCCTTGCTCCTGCTTCATTGCCGGGTGGGGCCGGCCGGATGACGGATGCCGCCGCGGCCGGGACCTGAGGCGAGAGTACTCCCGCTCGGGCCCCGACACGCGGGGTTGCCGTCATCCGGCCGACGTGTACCGGTGGTGACTAGCCGTTGATTTCCGCTTCGGTCCAGTAGCCGCTGTCGACGAGGATCTCCTTGATGTTGTCCTTGACGACGATGGCCGACTCCAGGAGGTACGACGGCACGACCTTCACGCCGTTGTCGTAGTCCTCGGTGTTGTTGACCTCGGGCTCGTCGCCGTTCAGGATCGCGGACGCCATGTCGACGGCGACCTTCGCGAGCTCACGCGTGTCCTTGAAGATGGTCGCGTACTGCTCGCCGGAGTTGATCGCCTTGACCGAGTCGAGCTCGGCGTCCTGGCCGGAGATGATCGGCCAGCCCTCGCCGACCGAGTAGCCCGCGTCGGTGAGCGCCGAGATGATGCCGCGCGACAGGCCGTCGTAGGGCGAGAGCACCGCGTTGACCGTGGAGCCGTCGGAGTACGTCGAGGTGAGGATGTTCTCCATGCGCTCCTGCGCGACCTCGCCGTCCCAGCGGAGCGTTGCGGCCTGCTCGAAGTCCGTCTGGCCCGACTTCACCACGAGGGTGCCGTCGTCGATCAGCGGCTGGAGCGTGTCGATCGCACCGTTCCAGAAGAACGTGGCGTTGTTGTCGTCGGGCGAACCGGCGAACAGCTCGATGTTGAACGGGCCGGCGGGCGCGTCAGCGGCCGGCTCGCCCTCGAGGTCGGTGAGGCCGAGGCCGTTCAGCAGCGAGTTGGCCTGCTGCACGCCGACCTTGTAGTTGTCGAACGACGCGTAGTAGTCGACGTTCTCCGAGTCGCGGATGAGGCGGTCGTAGGCGATGACCGGGATGTCGGCGTCGGCCGCGTCCTGGAGCACCTGCGACAGCGTCGTGCCGTCGATCGAGGCGATGATGAGCGCCTCGGCGCCCTTCGTGATCATGTTCTCGATCTGCGAGACCTGGGTGGGGATGTCGTCCTCCGCGTACTGGAGGTCGACGGTGAAGCCCTGGTCCTCGAGCTGCTGCTTGACGGCGTCGCCGTCCTGGATCCAGCGCTCCGAGCTCTTGGTGGGCATGGCGACGCCGATGAGGCCGCCGTCGCCGCCGCCGCCGCTGCTGTCGCCGCCACCGCTGCCGCCCGAGCACGCGGCAAGCGCGAGCATGGAACCGGCCGCGAGGGTGGCGAGAAGCACCTTCTTCGTGTTCTTCACGGTGTGTCCTTTCACTGTGTGTCATTCATGGACGACATTGTCTTGGTGACAGTCGGAGTCGGCCGCGTCCATGCCAGCCGTCTCCCCTCGCGCCGCGCCCGTCGGGACGGGCTGCGCAAGATCTGGGGAACCGAGCGATCGTTCATCGCCGGTCTGCGACCTTCCGGCGGGCTTCGGGAGCCGCCTTCGGGGCCTTCGCGCGACCGGCGTCGGACGCCGGCCCCGCGCTCTTCGTGCGGCGGGCGTCTGACGCCTGGCCGTACACGTTCTGGTACCGGTCGTAGAGCCGGTCGATCGCGTCCTGCGGGATGGGCACCAGCGGACCCGCCTCGCGGGCGAGGTGCACGGTCCGCGCGACGTCCTCGACCATCACGGCGGCCTTCACCGCGTCCTTCGCGCTGGCGCCGATCGTGAAGGGGCCGTGGTTGCGCATCAGCACCGCGCGGCTGCGGTGGCCGGTGAGCGTCTCGACGATGCCGCGACCGATCGAGTCGTCGCCGATGATCGCGAACGGGCCGACCGGGATGGAGCCGCCGAACTCGTCGGCCATCGCGGTGATCACGCAGGGGATCTCCTCGCCTCGCGCGGCCCACGCCGTGGCGTAGGTGGAGTGCGTGTGGACCACGCCGCCCACCTCGGGCATGTTCCGGTAGACGTAGGCGTGCGCCGAGGTGTCGCTCGACGGAGACCGGTCGGCGCCGGGCGTGCCCTCGATGACGGTGCCGTCGAGGTCGCAGAGGATCATGTTCTCGGGCGCCAGCTCGTCGTACGAGACGCCCGAGGGCTTGATCACGAAGAGGTCGGCCCCCGGCACGCGACCCGAGACGTTGCCGCCCGTCCACACGACGAGCCCGTACCGGGTGAGCTCGGCGTGGAGCTTCGCGACGTCGGCGCGAACGCGTGCGATCGCCACTTCGACCTGGGGCCCGTAGCTGCTCATGCGCCCACCGCCACGGCGTCCGTGCCGGCCCGTCGGCTCTCGCACGCGGTGGCGTGCGGGGCAGCGGCGGGGGCGATCGGCACTGGAAGACTCCTTCGTCGGGCGGGGAGGTGCTCCACGATGTCGGTCTCGATGTGACCGTTCACATGGCGACACTCATGTTAGCCACAATCTCGCCGGTGCTGTCAACTTCGAGAGGTCACGGATCCATAACGCCGGCTCAGACGGGCATGGTGGCCTGCGTGGCGCAGGTCAGAACGCCGGCGCACCGGTGCTGCGGCGCACCACGAGCTCGGGCGTGATCGTGCCGGCCGCCTCCGCCGATGCGTCGCCGATGTCGCCGAGCAGCAGCGCCACGCACCGCCGGCCCAGTTCGCCGAAGTCCTGGCGCACCGTCGTCAGCGGCGGCCAGAAGTGCGCCGCCTCGGGGATGTCGTCGAATCCGATGATCGAGACGTCGCGGGGGATGTCGAGGCCGGCGTCGCGCACGGCGTGCATGAGGCCGAGTGCCATCTGGTCGTTCGACGCGAAGATCGCCGTGAAGTCCCGCACGGTGAGCAGCTCACGGCCGGCGTAATAGCCGAACTCCGCGGTCCAGTCCCCCAGGATCGGCGCGGTCGTGGCGACGTCCTGCGCGCTCATCTCCTCGAGGAAGCCCCGCATCCGCGCCTCGGCCTCGATCCAATCCTGGGGTCCGGCGAGGTGGTAGATGCTGCGGTGGCCCAGCTCGATGAGGTGCCGAGTGGCCATCCGCGCTCCCGCGATCTGGTCGACCGACAGGGCGTGGTCGTCGTCGCGACCGGTGGACTGGAGGCTCACGTACGGCACGTCCATCTCGAGGCGCGCGAGCGTGTCGAACACGCGCATCTGCGGCGCGATCACGACGAGGCCCTCGATGCCCTGGGCTGTGAGGTGCGCCAGCGCATCGGCGATCGACGCGGCATCCGACGACTCGATGTTCGCCGTGCTCACCCAGTMCCCGGCGGCCCGGGCCGCCGACTCGATGGCCGCGATGCTCGACGCCGGCCCGTACTGGGTGCTCGATGCCGAGAGGATGCCGAGCGTGCGGGATCGGCTCGTGACGAGCGCCCGGGCCGCCCGGTTGGGCTTGTACTGGAGCTCGCCCATGACGTCGAGCACGCGTTGCTTCGTCTCGGGACGGATGCTCGGGTGGTGGTTCAGCACCCGGCTCACGGTCTGGTGCGAGACGCCGGCCAGCCGCGCGACATCACGGATGCTCGGGGCGCGACCCCGCTGCGGCTCCTCTGGCACGGCGACCTCGATCGAATCTCGGCATGTTCACGGTCACACACGCCGGCGCAGTCAATTATGCACAGGTCGGGGGCGAATGTGACTGTCACACGAATGTGACCGTCACATCGGGCGCACGTCGTGACGCACCAGAGATGACGCCGAAGGTCGTCAGGCTCGGGATGCCACGGCCGGCGGCCGCMCGCGGCTCGCCAGCAGCAACCCGACCACGGCGATCGTCACGGTCACCGCGAAGTCGGCCGTGAACATGCCCGCGCCGGCCGCACTCGACACCAGTGCGGTGATCGCGAGCGCCACCGCCGCGCCGAGCGACTCGGAGATCGTGAGCGCGGCACTGTTGAACCCCTGCGCCGACACCGGCGACAGCGCGAGCACCGCGACCGAGAAGCGCGGGTACATGAATCCCATCGCGGCGCCCGCGAGCGTCCACGCGACGAAGGCGATGGCCGGGGCGAGCGTGAAGGTGGCGACGACGAGCACGACGACGAGTGCGACGACGAGCGTCGCCGCGCCGATCACGACGGCCTGCGTGTTCGAGATGCGTTCGGTGAGCCGGCCCTGCAGCCAGGATGCCGCAGCCCACGAGAGCCCCGCGCCGGTGAGCACGGCACCGGCGAGGCTCGGCGAGAAGTCGTAGTGCTCGATGAACAGGTAGGGAAGGTAGATCTCGCTGCCGAAGAACGCACCGGCGACGATGAGCTTCAGCATCACCGTGGCGGGCATGCCGCGGGCGGCGCGGAGAGTGCCTACGGGCAGCAGCGGCCGCGCCCCCACGGCCGCCACGGCGATCGCGGCGACGGCCACGACCCACTGCCAGGGGTCGGGCAGCTCCTTGGCGAGCGACACGGCGAGCGCGGCCGCGGCGGTCAGCACCGACCAGCCCACCCGGCTGAGGCTCCACGGCACCGACGGGTCGCCCTGCACCTGTTCGCGCACGCGCACGATGGGCGGCAGCATCATCGCCGCGGCCGGGAGCATCAGCACGATGACCCCGAGGAAGACCCAGTGCCAGCTGGTGGCCTCGGCGACGGCGCCGGCGAGCGCTGGACCGACGATCGACGGGATGACCCACGCGGCGGCGAAGCCCGCGAACACCCTGGCCCGCAGGTGCTCGGGGTAGACGCGCCCGACGATCACGTAGAGCGGCACGATCACCGCGGCCCCCGAGAGCCCGTGCACGAACCGGCCGACGATGAACACCCCCATGTTCACGGCGGTGCCGGCGATCACCAGCCCGACGACGAACAGCACCGCCGAGACGATGAGCGACGGCAGCGGGCCCGCACGGTCGGTCCAGTTGCCCGCGATGACCATGCCGATGATGCCGGCGGCGAGCGGCACGGCGAAGGACAGGGCGAACAACGCCTCGCCGTCGAGGTCGGTCGCGACGAGCGGCATGATCGTGGTGACGGCCATCGCCTCGAACGCGGCGAGGAAGATGATCGAGAACATGCCGATCGAGAGCCACCGGTAGGGCTTCGAAAGCGGCCCTCGGGCGAGCGGCTCGCGGGTGCGCTGCGCCGGCACGTCGCCCGAGTCCGCGGACGCGGCTTCGGGCGCCTCGGCGGCGTCGGCGGCGTCGGCGGCGTCGACCGGATGCTCCGTGGCCGGGGAATCCGTCTTCTTCGTCACGTCGCTCACCGATCGAGCCTATCCCCRGCCGCCGACAGGAGCACCCGACGGCGGGTCCCGCCGCTTCCGGGCCGGGCCCGCCACGCCGGACGCCCGCGACCTAGCGGAAGCGCGGGTCGTTCCCGGCCGCCGTGCTCGCGCGCAGTCCGAGCCCATCCGCGATGTCGCCCCACGACACGTACGAGAAGTTCGTGGCGTCGCGTTCGGGATCGACGCCGGTGCCGGTCTCGGGCTCGTCGTGCGTGACGAGCAGCCCCTCCCGGTAGTCGCCGACGACGCGGTTGGTCACGGCCAGCCCGTCGGACCCGTTCACCTCGTCGACGCCGTCGACGCCCTCGATGCGGAACGTGCCGACCAGGCGGTTGCTGCCCTGCCGCTGGTAGACGGCGTAGGTGTCGTCGCCCTGGCTCGACACGATCACGTAGCCGGTGGCGCCAGGTCCGTAGTACACGTCGACCCCTTCCGCGTCGGCCTCGAGCGCCGAGCCGCCGAAGCCCGCGTCGTCGGAGTCGATCGGCGCGCACTCCTCCGT